>CAZSOG010000697.1:0-3917 GCA_964607555.1 uncultured Pirellulaceae bacterium
AATCGTCGCCCCCACGCAGCTTGACTGCGTGGAGCGTCTGTTTCGCACGCTGCGCCTCCCGCCGCGCGAGGCCCGCAACCCACAAGGGAGTACGGCCTCATTCGGCCGCGCTCCCACCCGTCGCTTGGAAACATGCGTGCACGGTGCGCGTATGTGGCAGACTAAGAACCTAACGCGGGCTCTGCCTCCAACCAACTGACGCACGCCGACGCGGTGGAGACCTTCGGTCGCTTCCGTGCGGGGTCAGGAGACCCGCGCACAGCGCTACGTTCTGTCCTGTCCGTCCGCCCATGGCGGGTTTATCCCGGTGGAACGCATGATTCCGCACTGCAGACGTCTCATACTCTCGCCACAAAATATCCGTGCACAGTCCCGGACCGTTGACAAGAGTACACGGACAATCGTTAGAATGGAATGGTCACAATGTGCGTGCCGCGTACGGTTGCCAAACTTCACGACAGCAAAAACGAAAGACCGTTCCGGGACGCGTCCGATGCTTGGCGTTTTCATCAAACTTGCAGCCGTCGTTGGGATCGCGTACGTGGCTTGGCGCGTGATGCGTCCGCGCTACGCTATGAAGATCGTGATGGACGAGAACGGGATCAAACATCACGAAGGTCTTGCCAAGAGACAGGAAAAGCAGGTGCTGGAGTTCCTGCGGGAGCAGGTGCAACCGGTTCGCAAACTGACGATTTACGGGGCACGTCATCCGAATGGCTATTTTCGCCTGGTTTTCAAGGGGCAGATCGATCCCGGTACTCAACAGCGAATCCGAAACTTCATGCTCACCGTCATGTGAGCGTTTCCAGGCCATACAGGAGCCATTTTATGACCGCCACACTGATAGTCGCCGCCTGCCTGCTGGCAGCGAATCTTGAGTATCATGACAACTTCGCTCCGAATCCTTCGTTCGAGGAAGATCTGGATCGCGATACCCGGCCGGATGGATGGGAGGGAAACGCGTTCTTGTCCTCCGGACGCGCGGATTGGGATCGCTCGGTAGCGCGGACCGGAAGGGCCAGCTTTCGCCTGAGTGACCCCGGCCGCTCGGACTCGAACGATTGGAAACGGAGCGTCGTCCGCTGGTCGTCCACCGAGTTGCCGGTGGTGCCGGGCACCAAGTACGTGCTCGAAGTCTGGGTGAAGACGCGCGCTGTCACCGGCTCCGTACGTGCGCTGCTCTCGTGGCAACAGGATCGACATTGGCTCGATCAGGCGAACAGCCAACCCTTAACCGGCACGTCCGATTGGAAGAAACTGACCGTTAGCGGCACGGCGCCGGACAAGGCGAACATGCTCCGTATTACGTTGGATTTTGGCAACGGCACGGGGACCGCCTGGTTCGACGATGTGAAGGTGTCGGGAAAGAGTAGGGTGCCGCCCAAGGTCACCTACGTTTTCCATGATACCGCGGACTGGTTCCCGTTCGAGTTCCCGGATGATGACACGAATCTCGACGGCATCGACTTGACGTTCTTGCTTGACACGCCGGCCGGCAAGCACGGGTTTGTCGGCGTGCGTCCCGACGGGCATTTCTATTTCGCGGATGGCACGCGCGCCCGCTTCTTTGGCACGAATCTCGGCGGAAGGGATGTCGCCCCGCCAAAAGAATTGGCGCGGATCTTCGCGGCTCGGTTCGCGAAGTACGGTGCCAATATGATCCGCCTGCATTCGATCGATGGCAGCTCCACCGGTGTGATCGACTACACACGCGGCGATAGCCGGCATTTCAACTCGGAAGGGCTGGACCGCATGGACTACCTGATCGCCCAGCTCAAGGAGCGCGGCATCTATATCTATCTCGACCTGCTGGATTACCGCATGTTCCGCAGCGCCGACGGGGTCAAAGAGGGCGACCAGTTCACGCACAACTGGGCCGGTTCCATGAAAGGCGCGTCGGTCTTCGACCCGCGGATGATCGAGTTACAGAAGGAGTACGCGACCAAGTTGCTGACGCATCGCAATCCGTACACGGGGCTGCGTTACGTGGACGACCCGGCGATCGCGGTCGTGGAAACGACCAACGAGAACGGCGTCTTCTACTTTCTGCTCAATGGCGAACTGTCCCGCCCATACTACCGTGAGCAGTTGCGTCTGCGTTGGAATCAGTGGCTGAAGTCACGCTATGGCACCCAAGCGAAACTGCTGCACGCTTGGGCAGGCGATGGCGAGGGTTCGGGACTGATGGCCCAGGAGAACCTCGACCAAGATTCCATCGACCTGCCACGTGCCGAGCTCACACGCTTCAGCAGAGGGGCGATGCCCGACCGCGCCAAGTACCTCTGGGGACCGGCCCGAATGCGCGATGCGATTGAGTTTCTCGGCGTGCTTCAAGAGAACTACTATCGGCAGATGCGCGGTCATCTGAAGGATAACGTCGGCGTGCGCGTACCGATCACCGGCACCAACCAGGTGTTTGTCCTGCGCGATACGGAGATCAACGCGCGCATGAGCGACTTTATTTCCCGAAACCAGTATTGGCGGCACCCGTCGGTGCGTGCGAAGCCGTTCATGCGTTTTTCCAACATGCCAATGGTGCGCAGCGATTTGACCACGCGCACGCCGCTGACCGTCATTGCCGGCAGCAGCGTCGTCGGCAAACCCATTACCCTGGCGGAGTTCAATTTCCCCTGGCCCAACGAGTATCGTTGCGAAGGGCTTCTGTTGGGGACCGTGTACGCGTGTCTCCAGGATTGGGATGCCGTGCTGTTGTTCTCGTATAAGCCGAACGCTCCGACCTTGCAGACGTTTTGCAGTCAGTCCGACCCGGCTCGGTGGGGCCAGTTTCCGGCCGCGGCGTTGATGTTCCACCGGCACGACATTGCGGCCGCGCGCAACGAAGTGCACGTTGTCCATGCGAAGCAAGCGATCGCCGACATTCAGCCGGACCAGCGGTATGCCCCGTTCACGGATTTTCGGTATCTCACGTTCCTTTCCAAAGTCCGCCGCGTGTTCGTTGACGATACCTATCGCGGCGACGCCGACGTGGTTCTGGCCAACGGCGCGTCGGCGGACGTGAAGATCGAGCCGGGTACGAAGCTGATTCGATTCGAGGAGAATTCGTGGGACCAGTGGCTCTATCCGCGATTCGTGGAAGCAGCTCGGCGGTTGGGGCTGCCCGGATACGCCACTCGGGTCACGGCCGAGACCAAGCGGTTCGTCTCCGACACGGGAGAGTTGTCACTCGATTACCAACGTGGGTTGCTGACCGTCAACACGCCGAACGCCAAGTCCGCGATCGGTTTCTTGGCGGACGCCGGTCGATTGGACTTGGACGGAGTGACGGTTGACTGCAAGACCAACTTCGCCTCGATCACCGCCACGTCACTCGACGGCCGTCCGATCGGCCCGTCGCACCGCATCCTTCTGACCAGCGTTGCCCGCGCCGAGAACACGGCCCAGGCGTTCTGGCCCGCGCCACCGAACCCAAAAAGCTGGAGCCCTTTCACGACCTGGCAGATCCCCGCGTGGGGCCGACGGCCCGTGATTGCCGAGCCGGTACGTGCCAACGTCTCTTTGGCGGTGCCGGGTATCGCGACGGCGTACGCATTGGACGCCACGGGCAAGCGGCAATCCGAGCTTGCGGTAACATGCGCCAATGGAGTCGTGACGCTGGACCCCGCGACTGCACGGAGCATCTGGTGTGAGATCGTCGTTGAGTCAAGATAAGAGACCACGATGGACAGACGCCAATTGCTCAAGGCTGACTTCCGTATCGCCCGTCCTTCGTGCGGGATCTCCGTTGATGACACAGCGCGCGGCTTGCGGGCGCCGACCGCATCAGAGATCTTATGGGCCGACATTTGATGGTGTTGAATCAGGTTCTTGGGTCGAGTCGAGTCGGTGGCGTTGTTAGATTCTCAGGCTGTAGGATGCGCGCACGGTGCGCGCATGTTTTTGTGCAGCCGTAGACAATG
>CAZSOG010000698.1:0-3905 GCA_964607555.1 uncultured Pirellulaceae bacterium
GAAGACCATGTCATGGCACTGGACGCGTACAATGGCCGGCAACTCTGGTGCCGAGAGATTCCCGGGATCGGACGGTACCCGAGCCGATATCGAGGTGGGACCCTGGTCGCGGACCACGATTCCGTATACGGCGCGCTCGGAACGACATGCCTCAGGCTTGATGCCGCCACGGGCAAGGCGCGGCAGACGTACAAGGTGCCCCGACAGTTGCTGGACATGGCGGTGCAGAGCAATCCCATTCGCAAGGCGCTGGACGCCGGCGGACGTCCGGCACGACCGACACCGAACGCGATTGACTGGGAGTTCCTGGCCGTCACCGACCGGTATGTGATCGGCAGCGTCGGCGAACCGAACTTCGCGTGGACCGGGTGGCCCGAGGCACATCCCGAGTGCAAGCATGTGTTCGTGCTCGGGAAAGACGATGGCGAGTTGAAGTGGTCGTACACGGCCGCGCAATCCGTCTCGCCCAATGCGCTCTGCATCAAGGCCGGGCGGCTTTACCTCATCGACCGGACGGGGCGGGCCGCTGTCGAGCGTGCCCGTTTGCGTGGCCGGAAAGTGAAGGACACGCCGGTTTTGAAAGCGTTTGAGTTAGCGACCGGCAAGATGGTCTGGGAGACCCGGAACGGACTCGACGGACGCCTTCTCTGGATGGGCGACGATGTGCTGCTCGTGACCAAGGGAACGACGTCCGCGTATGCGGCCGGCGACGGCCGCCTGCTGTGGTCGAAACACGTCCCCGGCCAGGGATACCCCGTGATTACGAATGACACGGTCTATCTGTATCCCGCCGCGTATGACCTGCGGACGGGCACTCCGCGGGAGCGATTGGACCCCTTGACCCACAAGCCGGTGCCCTGGCGAATGGACTACAAAGGGGGCTGTGGTTCGTTCTCCGGGTGCCCCGCCGCGTTGTTTGTCCGCGCCGGCGCGGCCGGCATGGTCGACCTGGCATCGGACAGCGGCATGGGCTGGCTCGGGCAGGTTCGCCCCAGTTGCTGGGTCAACATGATTGCCGCCGGTGGCATGTTGCTGGCGCCGGAAGGGGCCAGCAGCTGCAGCTGTCCGTACAACTACCAGACATCGCTGGCCATGGTTCCGGATACGCGCATGGAACAGTGGTTTGTCTTCCCCGACACCGGCGCCCCGGCCGGCAGCCGGATCAGAAGTCTCGCGGTCAACTTCGGCGCCCCCGGTGACCGGCGCGATTCAGGCGACGTCCTGTGGACCGCGTTTCCGCGACCGTTCATGCCCGGCGCGCTGACCGTACCCTTGTTCGCCATGAACGTGCCGGCGTATTACCGACGTAACGCGGATGCATATGCGATCTCGGGGACCGATCGACCGTGGCTCTATACTTCCGGGGCCGAGGGATTGCAAGAGACGAATCTTGAGCTGTTCCTACAGGAACCGGCGTATGCACCGGAGTGTGCGACACCTCCGAAAATCGATGGTCTGCTTCGTGACGAATGCTGGAACGGGGACGCGCCGCTGATCCTCACCGACGATAACCAGGACACCGACCGAAACGCCGTGGCCTTCCTGCGTTCGGATAACGACGCCCTGTACATCGGGTTCACGCGCAACGCACCACGCAAGGATGG
Source organism: uncultured Pirellulaceae bacterium (assembly GCA_964607555.1). Classification (GTDB taxonomy): domain Bacteria; phylum Planctomycetota; class Planctomycetia; order Pirellulales; family Pirellulaceae; genus JAJSAJ01. Next base: position 1,605 of record CAZSOG010000698.1, read on the forward strand.
CAAACCGGTCCCGTGGCGAGGTCGGACGCACGGGACGGACGCGCGGCCGTGGGACGATGACTCGCTCGGTATCCGCCTCTGGGATGGGAAGAAAAGGACCGGCGTGTACCTGCATGTCTCGAACACCGGCGCCACCTTCGACGGCAAGACGGCACCGGGCATGTACCTGTTGATCGGCGCCGACCAGTCCTGGAATGGCACGTGGATGAAAGCCGTGCACACGACTCCCGAGACGTGGTCAGCGGAGATCGCCATGCCGTGGCAAGTTCTGGCCGATGCCGGCGTTCTCCGAGACAATTTGTCCGTTTACCTCGAGAGCGTCAATCATACGGGCGTCGGCCCGGAGCGGCTGCAGTTCAAGTACCGGACGTTACGCCGACTGTACCTGTTCAAACGGACCGTACCGGTGGCCTATCGCAACGTGCCGAAGCGTGCGCCGCGGCCATACAATGTGGTCCTGCATTTCGCGGAGCTGGCGGAGGTCGTGCCGGGAGAACGCGTGTTCGATGTCCGGCTGCAGGGCCAGACCGTCATCTCGGGTCTCGATGTGGTCAAGGAGGCGGGCGGCCGGGATCGTGCCCTGACCAAGACGGTGCGTGGTGTCAGCGCCGGCAACATGTTGTCGCTGCAGCTGGTGCCACGCACGGGGAAACCACCCATCCTCAGTGCCCTGGAGGTCTGCTACGATGAGGAGGCCGCGCGCGCGCTCGTGCGTCAATCCGCCGATCAGAACCTGGCGGCGCACTGGACGTTCGACGGCGCGGCCGCCAACATTGCCGCGGACAGCGGCACGGGCGGCAATCATGGTGTGATTACCGGCGCTCGACGTGTGAACGGCCCCTTGGACAAGGCGCTGCGGTTTGACGGCGAACACGATTCAGTCAATTGCGGCCACCGTCCCGACCTGAACATCAGCGACCAGTTGACCATTTCGGCGTGGATCAACATCCACGCGTACCACCGCGACGTCTACCACGACGTCGTGCTTGGGAAAGGCACGGGCGCGTACACGATCTTTCTGCACCGCCGGGGCGGCGGCGAGATGCGGGCCTATGTCACCATCGGCGGCACGGCCCAATCGTTGCCCATTCACGCCCCGGAGTTTGACCAATGGCACCACATCGCCGTGACGGTACGCGATGGTGAGCAAAAGACCTACTACGACGGCACCATGCAGTCGAGTACCCGGTACCCGGGCGAGATCGGCACGACGAACCATGACCTGGTCATCGGCTACAGTGACAACTTCCCCAGCGCCGGGCATTTCAACGGCATGCTCGATGATGTTCGGATCACGCACGCCGTCCTGTCGCCCGAAACGATCCAGTGGCTGTTCGAGTCGGGGCGGCCCACCAGGTAGTCCCTGAGTCGTCAAAACATTGGGGTTGCGGACGAAAGAGGCATTTGAGAATCGCGTGATTTTTGTTCCACCGTGGGCATCCCGTTTCGACATCGCAAAGGAAAAACCAAGCACAAATAATTGATGGTGCATAACAAATTGTGGATCGTTGCAACCGTTCAGCGGTATTCGCTCGATTCGAGAGAGCCTCTTATATTCTTGCCAAGTCTTCCGCGCGGATCCATGGTCGTGCGGCGGCGCAAGAAGAGGGGGCAAGAATATGAAATGGCAAGAAGATGAAAGTCCGCTGACATTCCCGCCAACGCGCCTTCATTCATTATTGGTTATTGGTTATTCAGCATGAATTATTCAAGCATGGTCTCTCATCAGCGGAACGATGAGAAGAATCTTGTCCGTTGGTACTCGGCAACGAAAAAAAACATAACCGGATCAAGTTGAATTTGTGTCAACACCAGTCTTTTAACAGCCCAGGTAATCTCTGCCCGCTACACCACTGCGGCTGCACTTTTGTGTGGAGTAGAATAGAAAGGTGGTTGTGCCACGCGTTTTTTTTGGTGGAGATGCCGCCATGGTTAATTCCGTCCTTGGGACGATCGAGGCGAACCTTGTTCGTCTCGACAGTCCTCCGCCACTTCCGTCAGAGTATCGCGTGGAATCGACGATCCAGCCGCTTGATTCGTCAAGAATACCCCGCGCCAAGGCCGGCGAAACGACTGGGCCCGCGTTCCGCGTGCCGGATGAGGCATTGACACCGCTAACCGAGGACGAACTGCGGGAGTGGGGATAACGGCCAGATTGATTCTTAGGGTCTTTGGCTGCCACATGCGCGCACGGTGCGCGCATGTTTCGAAGCGAACAACGGGATCGCCGCGGAACAACGGCGTACTCCCTTGTGAGGTGTGGGCTTCGCGCGACGTGAGCGGCAGCGTGCGAAACAGGCG
>CAZSOG010000699.1:0-3897 GCA_964607555.1 uncultured Pirellulaceae bacterium
CGCTTTGCTTTGTTGAATGCCGTCTGACTTACTAAGACGACGAAGGGACAAAAAAGGTTCACAGAAAATGAAAATTCGTTCCCAATGAGAAAGCTGAGCAAGAGAGAAAGCAGACACCTAGCTTTCAGAAAGCCGACCGAAGTTAGATGTCTGAGATACTGGGCTGCGCCGCCGAGCCTCATGTGCTGCGCCGCCCCCACATTTCGCTCGTTGGGCGGCATGGTTAGAGCGGTTCTCCGAACCGTGTCAGATCCCGTCGAACGCTCAGATTCTACCGTACGGTAGCAGAACCCGGGTTCTGGATCACGCGACGCGTGCGCGTCTCGGACGGGGTTCGAGTCAGTTTGGAAAACCGACCCACCTATACCGCAACGCAAAGCGTCCGCGCGGCGAAGAAGACGAGGACGCGGGATAAGACCTCTAAGCCCTAACTCTTGATCACGTCACTGACGATAGCGACCGTTGCCAGCGCCACTAACTCCGGAGTGGGACACCGCCATGTCAAGAATCTTGGGTGTCTTCCTGTTGACTGAGATGGCAACCGGCGGCAGAGCCCATTCTGGTGTGCCCGCGCTCACGCACCAAACGCGTCAAACGAAATGGCAGCGATCGATCGCGTGAGCTTGTCACACCCTACGCGCGCCAACGCGCCGCCCAGGAGCGCGACGTTACCGGTAGAGTGATCCTCCGCATCTATTCTTGGAGCTCTCGCTAGTTGGCCAGGGTGTGTGCCCACTACGTAGCACCAGTCTTCGACAGGCCCGCAGGGTCAGCGCAGTCCGCCTTCGTCCGCCTTCGGCGGACGAAGCGCCACCCTGGGTGACACGCCCCAAAAAACACGCTCCTTACGCCGAAGGCGTTACACACAAACCACCATCAGACGCCAACGGCCGCGGCGTACGGCTTTGGCACCTCAATTCGCAGACCTAGAATTACGCAGCGAAACCGCATATTACACTCACCGGCCCTGTCGACTCGCGCGCCGACCCGCCACGGAGGGCTTGACCTTGCCGGCAGAGTTATCCCCCGCATTTATTCTTGGAACGATCTTGCGGCGTCGTGCACGAGGTAGGGTGTGACAAGCCCGCCGGCGCGCGACTTCCATCACCCGCAACCGCAAGCGGCGGGCGCCGGCACACCAGGAATCACTCGATGAATAATCCACGGCTCATGGAGCCGAACGCGTGTTTGGACTAAGATAAGGAGTTTGCCATGGTTGAATGTTGGTCGATGGCAGTGCATTGAGAGGGGAACAGCGATGAAGTGGTTGGTTGATTGGCGGAAGTGTCTCGCGGCGGTCCAAGGGATTATTTCGAACGGGAAGGGGCTGGCGCTCATCATTGGGGCCTTAGTCCTGACGCCGGGGCTGGCACCGGTCGGAGTGTCTTACGGCCAGGACGCCGGCACGAACAGCGGCAAGAGCAGCCAGAAGACCGTCGCGAAGAAAACCGAAAAAACGACGGAAAAACCGCCGGCGGTCAAGATTATTCGCCAGGGAGGCTACGTCGAGAAAGTCCAACCAGGCGTCGATTACAAGAACCGCTTGCCACATGCGATGCCACGTACGCCCGCCGACTCGCTCAAAGCATTCCATTTGATACCGGGCGTTCGAATCGAGCTGGTGGTGGCCGAGCCGCTGGTTCGCGACCCGGTGGACATCACGTTCGACGAAAACGGTCGGATGATCGTGGCCGAGCTCATTACCTATTCCGAGCGGCGTGCGTCGCTTGAAGGCCGCATTGCCGTACTTGAGGACACGGACCAGGACGGGCGTTATGACAAGAAGACGATTCTGGTCGACCAGCTGGAGTGGCCGACCGGGATTCTCTGGTACGATGGTGGCGTGTTCGTTGCCAGTCCGCCCGATCTGTTGTATTGCAAGGACACCGACGGGGACGGCAAGGCGGACATTCGCCGCACGATATTCACGGGATTCGACACATCCAATGCCAACGAGTGCGCCAATAGTTTGCGCTGGAACCTCGATAATCGAGTGGAGTTGATGCCGGCCACGGGCGGTGGGGTGATTCAGCCGGTCCAGTGGCAGCAGACCGAACCGGGGAAGGCAGCCAAGCCCTTCCAGATTCGCGGGCGTGACTTCAGTTTCGATCCACGTACGGGCGCGCCACGTCCGGAGAGCGGCGGGTCCCAGTATGGCATGACATTCGACGATTGGGGTTGCAAATTCGAGTCTGCCAATAGTGCCCCGATCGAGATGATCATGTACGAAGACCGCTACATCGGGCGCAACCCATTCATGACCCCACCGGGGGCGCGCATCCCCATCTGGGTCGATGGCAACGCCGTGTATCGCACGAGCCCGGTCGAGCCGTGGCGGATCATTCGTACCGAAATGCGCGTCCATGGTGTGTTTTCCGGACCGATTGAAGGTGGCGGACGTCCGGACGGTTATTTTACGGCTGCGTGTGGCGTCATGATCAACAAAGGTGCCATCTGGCCCGCGGCGTTTCAAGGCAACGCATTCGTTTGCGAAGGGGCCAGCAATATTGTTCACCGCATGCGGCTGGAGCCGAACGGAATCGAATTCACCGCCCATCGCACCGAGAAAAAACACGAGTTCCTCGCGTCGGATGAGATCTGGTTCAAACCGGTCCAACTGCACAACGGGCCCGACGGTGCGTTGTACGTGGTGGATATGTACCGCGAGATATTCGAACATCCGGACGCGATTCCTCCGTCGGTACGTAAATACGTGGATCTGAATACGGGCAACGACCGGGGCAGGATTTACCGGCTTGTCCCGGCGGATTTCAAACGGAAACCGGTATCCGGTCTGGGAGCGATGCCGACCGTGCAATTGGTGGCCGACCTGGCCAACCCGGATGTTTGGCATTGGCGTACCGCAAGTCGCCTCTTGAACGAACGTCAAGATCCGGCAGCGGTCGTCCCACTCCGCCGGCTGGTCACGCAATCCCCGTCGCCGCTCGGACGCATGCACGCGTTGTATGCTCTGGACGGAATGAACCAGCTGACGGAGGAGATGGTGCTTGCGGGCTTGCGGGACGCGTACCCGCGCGTGCGGCAGCACGCCGTCCGCCTGGCGGAAAAACTCCTGGACGAATCCCCATCGATTCGAGCGCTGCTGTATCGCATGGTTGATGACGACGATCTGCGCGTGCGCTATCAACTGGCCTTCACGCTTGGCGACATCCCGGGTGATCAAGCGACCGTGGCACTGGCCGCGATTGGCCGTCGCGATCCGAACAATCGATGGATTCGATTGGCGATCCTGAGTTCCTCGTTCGGTCGTGCGGGTGATCTGTTCGCCACGCTTGCCCGTGACCACACGTGGCGTGCGCAGAAGAAGGTGTTTTCATTGCTCGAGTCGTTGGCGCGGCAGGCCGGCCGCCAGAATCTGAAGGACCAGGTCGCGGCGGTGATTCAAATTCTGGAAGGGTTTGGATCCAACGAAACGCCGCTGTCGCACGCCGTCGTGCGTGGGTTGAGCGACGGGCTCGCGAAGTCGCATAGTCCGTTGCTGGCGCTGCTCAACACGAGTGGCTCGTCACGGGCCGGCAAACTACTGGCCAACCTGCTGGACACGGCGCTCAAGTCGGCCGCCGACGAAAAAAAGACGATTGCGCAGCGGGTACAGGCGATTCAGACGCTTTCCATGGCGCCGTTCGACCAGGCACGGGATGTGCTCGAACAGCTGTTGGATAACCGTGAGCCATCCGCCGTCCAGCGCGCCGCCATCCGCACGTTGTCGCGATTCGCCGATCCATCGGTCGGCGCGATGATCATCGACGGGTGGATGGCATTCAGTCCGACGGTAAGAAAAGAAGCCGCGGAGGCCCTTTTCGCGCGGCCCGATCGACTGGCGTTGTTGCTTGCCGCACTGCGGGATAAGACGATCGCCACCTCCCAACTCGATCC
>CAZSOG010000700.1:0-3893 GCA_964607555.1 uncultured Pirellulaceae bacterium
GACGCATCTCGATGGAGACCATTCATCAGTTTTCGCAAAGCCGGAAGGACGCAAGCGGTGGCGAACTCCGTTGCCTCGGACGGCGTCATCGTGCCGAGCAACAACAGCACGTGGGACAGGTGGTCCGGCAGCTCCAACGATTCCGATATGTGATGTCTCCGCAGCTCGCGCCGCAAGCGTACCAACAGCGCGCCGCGATGGTAGTCTTCGCCGAACAAATGCCAGCCGATTTCCAAGGCATGCGCTGGATTGTGATCGAAGGTCTGCGTAAACAACTCCTGCGCCCGCGTGGCGGACAAATCACCGACCGCGTCGCGAAAACTCGCCAACTGGCGCGCCGCATCCGGCAAATGCCGTTGCAAGTTCCGGTGCCCAAGATCCAAACGCTGTTTCCAGTCCGCGTCTGGATACTCGATGCACCGCGCCAAAATTTCGAATAGTTCACGTTGCATTCGTGCCATCCCAACTGATCATTTGTATTTCGCTACGCACGACACGGTCCGGCGATGGTCGCAACGCGCCAACGCCGGCCCGTGTCACCAGGCGTTAGAGTCCGCGCCGCGGTCCCGTGAGGAATCCAAATCCCGCGGATTGCTTGCGCTCCATGGGGTCTTGCAGGGAAGCCACCGCCTCTTCACGATGCGCGGGGGGGATCACGTATCGATCTTCCACGGTGCAGAGCGCCGACAGCTTATAGATCGCCTCGGCCTCTTCCGGAGAACAATCGGCTTCGCGGAGCATCCGTTGGGCGACGTCCATCTCCACATCTCCCACGGTCACGGCACGCCGATACCAGCGCGTCGCCTTGAGTTTCTTCAGCGCGTAGCGGACGCTCGTTTCATTCCCTGTACCCAACAGGTTCGCCAGGAACTGGATGGGGACGCGGGACTCATCGATATCGTGAAACAACTGGTCGCTGTCATGTCGAATCGTGCCGTCATCGGTGCGGGACAGGACGGGCGACATCGGAGGGACATAGAACAGCATCGGCAAGGTCCGATATTCCAAGTGGGGCGGCAGCGCCAGCTTCCAGACCTTGACGAATTGATAGACGGGTGACTGTTGTGCGGCTTTGATCGTCGATTCGGGCACGCCTCCGGCGCGCGCGGCCGCGAGTACTTCCGGGTCATGTGGATCCAGAATCAGACTGCGCTGTGCTTCGATGAGCCCGTCCTGGTTGGTTTGGGCGACTTCCTCGATCCGCGCGGCGTCGTAGAGTAATACGCCGAGGTACCGGATACGGCCAACGCACGAATGGAAGCACGCCGGGGCCTGGCCGGTCTCCACGCGCGGAAAGCAGAGGATGCACTTTTCCGATTTGCCCGTGTTCCAATTGAAATAGGTTTTCTTGTACGGGCAGGCGGAAACGCAGGAACGCCATGCGCGGCAGCGTTTCTGGTCCAGCAAGACGATGCCGTCGTCCCCCCGTTTGTACAGTGCGCCGGAGGGACACGAGGCGACACACGCCGGGTTCAAACAATGATTGCAGATCCTTGGAAAATAGAAGAATACGAGCCGCTGGACCGCGAATAACTGACGCCGCTGCTCGTCATTGATGCCTTGCAAATTCGGATCATTCTCGGCGTAGATCGGCGAACCACCCAGGTCGTCATCCCAGTTCGGACCCGCTTCGATGTCGATCTGTTTACCGGTCACCATGGAGATGGGCAGGGCCGTGGGTTGATCGGCCCCTTCCGGCGCGTTGAACAAGTGCTGGTAGTCGTACGTCCATGGCTCGTAATAATCGTCCATGGTCGGCATGTTCGGATTATGGAAGATGTTCGGAACGATTTTTGTCTTGCTTGTTGACCGCAGTTCCAGCCTGCCGTTGGCCTTCCAGCCGCCCTGATACTTTTCCTGGTCCTCCCAGGAGGTTGGGTAACCGGTTCCCGGTTTCGTTTCGACGTTGTTCCACCACATGTATTCGGTGCCACGCCGATCGGTCCAGATATTCTTGCATGCGATGCTGCACGTATGGCAGCCGATGCATTTATCCAGGTGAAAAACCATCGAGATTTGCGCGCGAACTTCCACGAATGAGCTCCTCTTGGTTTACCATTTCAGTTCCGGAAGCTTGCGGACCATGATATGCGTGTCCCGGTTGCAGCCGGTCGGTCCCCAATAATTGAAGTGGTAGGTGAATTGGCCGTATCCGCCGGCCATCAAGTTCGGTTTAAGTCGTGTACGGACCAGGCTGTTGTGTCCCCCGGCGCGCTTGAGTTTGCGCAGCGGTGATCGCGGCACCGACAGCGTGCGCTCGGGTGAGTGGTATTGGATACAGATGCCCGGCGGAATGCGTGCCGACACGACGGCACGTGTGACGACAACCCCATGATCGTTGTGGACCTCGACCCAGTCGTTGTCGTTGACACCGAGCGTGGTGGCATCCTTGTCACTCATCCACAACGGTTCGACGCCACGCGACAGCGTGCTCATCCGCTGATTGTCACCGTAGGTCGAGTGGATATGCCATTTACCGTGCGGCGTCAAGTAGTTCAACGTCAGTGTCGCGCCGACCGCTTCACTGAACCGAAGGTCCGCGTATTGGGTCGGGAGCGGCTTTGGCTTGTAGGTCGGTACATGCTCACCGAATTGCAAGTAGAGCGGATGATCCAGATAGAAATGTTGCCGCCCAGTCAGCGTGCGCCAGGGGACCAGATTCTCCTTGTTGTAGGTAAACGGCGCGTAGGCACGCCCATCCGTGACCAGACCGGACCACATCGGGCTGTTGAGCAGGCGAAACGGGCGACTCTGAAGCTCTTCGTACGAGATGCGTGTCGCGCGATGCTGTTCAATCAGATGCGTCAGGGAAAGGCCGGTTTTTTTCTCCATGTTCTGATACGAACGGTATGAAAGTTCCCCGTTCGTAACGGTCGCGAAACGGAGGATCATGTTGCAAACGAATTGGTCCTCGGCCAGCGACGGATAGGTCGCCCCACCCCACGTTTCCGTTGGCCATTCGGTCAGCGTCGCGTCGTAAATGTCAGCGCACGGGTAACTGGTGCCGTGTGCTCCCAGTCCGTTTCGCGCCAGCGGTCCAAAAGAGATGAACTGGTTGTACAAATTGGCGTAGTCGCGTGTGACCACCTTGATGTTCGGCATCGTCTTGCCGGGAATCGCATCGACCTCACCCCGGGTCCAGTCCTGAATGCACGGCTGGGCGATCTCGGCGGGCGAATCGTGCGCCAGCGGCGCGGCAACGACATCGGGTACGGGAGTTGGAAAATGCTTGCGCGCCAGCTCCGAGAATCTCTTACTCAAAGCCTGGAAGATCTGCCAGTCGCTCTTCGATTCCCAACAGGGTGGCACTGCTTCCGAAAGCGGATGAATGAAGCTGTGCATGTCGGTCGAATTGAGGTCGGCCTTCTCGTACCAGGTCGCGGCCGGCAGCACGATGTCGGAGTAGAGCGCCGACGTGTCCATCCGGAAGTTCAAGTCGACGACCAGGTCCATTTTTCCCAGCGGCGCGTTTTCGTACCACTTGACTTCCTTGACCGAATCACGCGCCACGTCCTCGGCGATCGTATTCGTGTGCGTTCCCAAGTAATGCTTCAGGAAATACTCGTGACCCTTCGCACTGGACATCAGCGCGTTGCCACGCCAGATGTACCAGACCCGCGGCCAATTCTCCGGCGCGTCCGGATCCTCGACCGCGAACGTCAGCGCGTGCGATTTCAGTTGGCTGACGACATCCTGTGCGATCGCCGACTCGTTGTTACCGTGCGTCGCGACTGCCTCCCGGGCGACGTCCAGCGAGTTCCGATTGAACTGGGGGTAGAACGGCAGCCAGCCGGAGCGGACGGCGCGCACCTGCATGTCCATCGCATGCCCACGCGCCAACGAGCGCTCGTCGGTCGACTGGGGCACCGTGTGATAGTCCGTGAATTGCTTCT
>CAZSOG010000701.1:0-3890 GCA_964607555.1 uncultured Pirellulaceae bacterium
TGCGTTACGTGCCTCACCAGCAACGGCCGGAAGAGGAGTAAGATTAAGATTAAGATTAAGATTAAGAGTGAACGGAAACTGGGGACTTGAGGGCGTTGGGGGGGAGATGGTTGAGCGCGGCCTTTCGGACCACGGAGACTCGACAGGAGGAACGCTTGCCGGGGGCGGCGCTCTCTGGCGCGCGCCCGGCGCGGTGACGTCACAGTTCGAATTTTACCGCCTCGTTGCCGTACAACGGCATGTAACGATAATAGACTTCGAGGATCATGACACACATGGCGGTCGTGTACAAGCGTCCCGCCTCGTTACTATGGCGATCGGGAAAGAACCAGCTGCCACGCTCGTGGCCGTCCCTTGCCTGCGTGGCGATCAGATAATCGCGTAACTGTTGATTCCAAGTCACCCATTTCGGACCACCGTATTGACTCAGCACAAGCGTCCCGTAGTAATCGAAATAGACGTCGGTTTGGGACGGTCCGAGACCCGCCAAGTAAATCACTCCGCGCTGCAACCGTGAATCGTCGTGATTCCACCCGGTATACATGCGCACGAGCAGCCCGACGGCGGTCGGGGTGGGCAGCTTGCCGGGTGCGATATATCCGTAGTACGCGCCCGACTCGGTCTGCACGCTGTCCAGGAATCGTTCGGCGAGATTCACGACCGGCGACGGCACGTTCAACCCGGCCATCGAGGCGCTCTTGAGCGCCATCATTTGCCAGCCGAACACGGTCGTGTCGCCCGGTTGCTGCGGGTAGTAGCGCCAGCCACCTCGCGAGTGCTGTGCGTAGCATATGAAGTCGACGGCGTGCTGGGCCGATTCACGCAGACTTTGGTCCTGGGTCAGACCATAGGCTTCGCAAAGTGCAAGCGTCGCAATGCCGTGCGCGTACATCGTCCCCTCTTGCAAGTCGATTCCGTGGGGCGTCTTGATGGCGTGGGCTTTGAGATAATAGAGTCCCCGGTCGACCACGTCACGGTAGTCGCCCTGCCGATGAGTTTGGCCGTCACCCAGCAGGGCCAACAGCGCCAAGCCGGTTGCGCCGGTCGTCGTTCCAACAACGCCCGGATTACGACATTGCCCATGGCACGGCCCGTCTTTCAGGCTCAGGTCAAACCGCCAGCCACCGTCATGGTGCTGGTGTGCCGCCAGCCATGCCAGGCCGAGTGTGACCGCGTCCCGGCTTTGCGGCGTGCCGCCCCGTGCTGCGGACAGCTTGGCACGCAGCGCGCCGGTGCGGCCTCGGAACCCGCCCGCATTGGGATCTGGAACGCGCATCATGAGCGTATGCGGGTCGCGCTGCAGCGTCGACAATGCGCGGCTGCCAACGTCGGGTACTCGCTCCGTCCCAATCGCGTCCGCCGGTTTCACCGCCGGCAGCGTGGCCGTGGAATCGGCCGGTACGATATCGTTCGCGTCGAGCGTCGGCAAACCGCTCGTTGTTAGTGCCGCGGTCACCTGGTCGTTCGGATCGAGCCCCTCGTCCTGATGCGGCGTCACAATCACGGCAAAAGACGCCGAGTTTGGAATCTGTCCGACAATGAGCGCCAGGACCAGCAAGAGCACGCAGTGGACGATAAAACTGATAAGAAAGCCCGTTGTGTTGCGGTACTTCCAGAAGCTGTGATGTGTCGGCGTCCGCGCTATCGCGACGCTTGTCGCCTGGTCGGCCATGTGCGGCCCGACGCGCGGCGGACCGGGCGGTGCGGCCGGAGGCGACGCGATGGCCCGGCTTGAACGGGGCAGCTTGTTGGGATTGGACGCGTTTTCCGACATGGTCGTAATGCTAATTACCTGGGGCTAACATCGCCGGCCCGAACCTACGGACTCCGTCTCAATTGTAGCCCGCGATAGAGCTTGGGGGCGACCGGTCGCCCGCAGGCGCGCGTCAAAACGTGTCCTCAATCCCGGTTTCGAACAGGTACGATCGACGTCCAGAACGTCCGGCAGAGATGCGGATAAACACCCTGCCGAGACGAGTGGCCAACCAACGACTGAACGGCAACGTCATGCGGCAGACGCCTGACAATTGAAAAATGCACCACCCCTGCATGGACGTATTTACAAAATACGCCGCCGGCGACGCGTTCTCACCGGTCCCCGACCCGGTTCGTCACGCCTGGGCAATCAACCCAAGTCGTTTATTCCTAACGTCTTGTGAGAATACAGGTGGGGCAGCGTATCGGTCCACGGATCGCATGGCACGAAAAATGCAGCAAGCAGCGATCGCTGGTCCGTTCAACTCCCGTCCTGCATGATGCAGATGAACCGTCCAGCACGTCTGCTTGGCAGGAGGCCCATCCCGTGAGTTCGCAGCATACAGCGCGTGCCAGTACGGTCATCTGGTTGGTCGCCACACTGACCGGCGGCCTGGCCTGGTCCCAGACACCGCGGCCCCAATCACCCCCACCCAATCCGGCGACCGCCCATGCCGGTTCGCCGACTCGAGTGTCCATCATTGCCGTGGTCGATCTCGTCAAGGTGTTTGATCAGCACCCCTTCTTCAAAGCAAACCTCGCGGCCACGCGGCAGCAGGTACGTGAGTTTGAACTACGCCTAAGCGAGCAGAAGGCTGAGATTACACGCTGGAGCCAGCAGCTAAACGAGCTGGAGACCGACAGCGCCGAATACCGGCAGCTGGAAATTGAGTTGGCACGCCGCGTGGCCAACCTGCGTGTGTGGACGCACCAACGACAATCGCAATTGACTCGCGAAAAAGCCGAACATTACTACGCCGCGTATCAGGACATTGTCGGCGCAATCGCACGCGTGGCACAACGCCGCCAAATCGGCCTGGTGTTGCGCGTTTCCGTGGCAACGCATGTGCCCATGGACGTGCCGTCGCTGGTGCGTCGCATGAACCAACCCGTCATTCTGCAAGAGAATCTGGATATTACTCAACTCGTCATCAACGAGCTTAGAACAGCAACCGCGCTGCAAGGCCCACCGTCTTCGCCACGTCACGAGTCACAGCCTTTGCGGTAGAAGAGAGAGTCGGGAACCTCTGGCCCCTCCGACAGAGGTTCCCGATTTGTTTTCTTGCCTACGGCCAGTCCGGTTCCCGACCTTCCAGAAACGCCGCAAGCCCCTCGCTGGCGGCTTCCGTCGTGCGTGCCGTCGCGCTGACCGCCGCGCCGGCCGTCATTAACGTTCGCAGCAACTCGCCGATCGTCTCGTTAACTAACCGCTTGGTCATCTGCAGTGATTCGGCGGCGGCGCTCGACGCTTCCGTGGCAACCTGATGGGCGCGCGCCCACACGTGTTCGAGCGCCACTAACTCATGGTAGATCCCCCACGCTTCTGCCTGGTGGGCATCCATGAGACGTCCGGTCAATAGAAGATTCGCCGCGCGCCCGGCCCCCATTCGAAACGTCAACAATGGAGCGGCGACGCCGGCGACCAGCCCACGCCGCACTTCCGGAAAGCCAAACCGAGCCGACTCGGTGCCCACAACGATATCCGACGCGAGCACCAACCCGGCCCCAGCCCCCACCGCGGGACCATTCACGGCCGCTATGATCGGCCGTGGAAACCGCAACATCGTCTCGAGTAGCTCCTTGTATTGCACTACGTCATGGTGCCACTGAGTCATCGCCCCGTCTGACGCGCTCGTCGCTTGTATCTCCGCCAAGTCGATTCCCGAGCAGAATGCGCTGCCCGCACCGGTCAAGATCACCGCCCGTACGCGACGCTCCTGGTGCAGGTCGTCGAACGCTTGCTTGAGTTCACCAATCGACTGGCGTGATAACGCGTTGCGCGTGGCGGGCCGATCCAAGATAATGGTGCCGCTGGGCGCATGCGTCTTGATCCGTACGTGGGCGCCGGCGGAATCGTAATTCTGATCGATCATGGTCAAACTGCGCCCTGAAAGGAGTATTTACCCTCGTCTATT
>CAZSOG010000702.1:0-3888 GCA_964607555.1 uncultured Pirellulaceae bacterium
GCGAACAACGGGAGCGCCGCGGAACAAGGGCATACTCCCTTGTGGGTTGCGGGCCGCCCGCATTAGGATGAGGTATTCCAATATTAGCGAGGATTAGCGTCGATTAGTGTTCTCTTTCTTCTGGTCCGTGAACAGTTACGAATATGGAAGCCCCGGATCCGCTTGCCAAACCGTCTCTGGTCCACGGTCGTGCCGGACTTTGGAGCGTGGTTACCCGTGCACGGCTACGTCGATATCATGCGATCGCGCCGCGACAACCGGAACCGGACCCGGCCGTACACCCGAAACAATGCGCACCGGTCGTGATCCGGCGCGTCGCAAGTGCATCCAGGTCGAAATCGCGAATATTCCGCGGCAGCTCGGCGCGAACCGGCGTGTCCAGCATCTGATTAAAATCACAGTCGTAGAGTTGGCCTTGCCAATCGACCGACAGGGTCGACCGGCACATGACACCGGCCGCGGCCTGCGGATTAAATGCATCGATCAGTTTACGTTGATACGCTTCGTACTGGCCCGTTTCGTGCAAATGCTCGAGGTACCGCCCGATCGGCATGTTCGTGATCGTGAACAGGCGGGAAAACTGAACGCCGTAGCGGGCCTGCAACTCGCGCCGGTAGTCCGCCTCGAGATCGCATTGCGGTGGCGGCAAGCTGGAGCCAACGGGGTTGTAGACCAGCGTTAATTGCAAGCGTTTACCAGAAACTCCATAACCGAGCGAATTCAGGCGTTGCAGTACCTCGATCGATCGTTTGAACGCCGCGTCCCCCCGCTGCGCATCCACGTTTTCCTCTAAATAGCACGGCAAGGAGGCGACGATTTCCACCTGATGTTCCGCCAGAAACTCCGGCAAATCCGCGTATCTTGGCACGCGCAAAATGGTTAGATTGCAACGGTCAATCACGTGCCGATCCAGCGCCCGTGCCCGCTCAACCATCCAGCGAAAGTTCGGATTCATCTCGGGAGCACCGCCCGTCAGGTCGAGAGTCCCGATGTTCGTTTGCCGAAGTACGCCCACGCATGCCTCGGCCACGTCGCGCGACATGATCTCACGCCGATGGGGACCGGCATCCACGTGGCAATGAACGCAGCGCATGTTGCACAAGCGTCCAACATTGACCTGCAGCGTCTCAATGCCGGTCGCACGCAATGGCGCCAGTTCGCAGCCGGCCAGCAGATCGTCAAATGACTTCTCACGGAAACCGGCCGGCTGCCCGTGCGTTTGCGTTTCAACTAGGTGAACTGACGACGGCGACATTTTCGTTTCTCGCGAGTTACTGCTGGTTCAAATCCCAATTGTAGTCCAAAAACGTCACGGAGAAATCCCCACTGGCGATAAGCGACCGCGTCGCGTCATCGGGCATGTAGTGCGCGAGTTTCCCCAACGCTTTCTGCGAAGATGGACCAAAATCGGCTCCGAACCACTTCAGGATCGCCGAAACACGCACCTGACGACGCCGCGGATCGACCTGAAGATTTTTCGCGCGACCGAAAAAATCGCGGGTATTAGCTGCCAATTGCTGCTCGAGGCGGGCCCGCGTATAAGCCTCGTTGAGCAGACGCGGACAGCCGATCGAAGCACAAACGATCGCAAAGTGGATGCGTGGCTCGCCCGCCTTCCGCAAGATCTTGTGCTCGATGTCATTCAAAGAGTACTTGCGATCGCCCACGGGTAACATCAGGTCTTTCCATATATTGTATCCGAACGCCACCGCCGTGTGTTTCCGTATGCTACTGGTCGGATAAACGTCCAGGATCCCATGGATCGTCAGCGCGTTGTAGGCGTTGATCCAAAACGCCAGCTGTCCTTCGCGGGTCGAGCGCTGCCGCGGATCGCTCCGCGACAACGTGCCTAAGTACTGCTTGAGTAATGCACGGTCCCTCGCTGAAGCTTTCCATGCCTTGTAGTTGACCATCCCGTTGCGATCAACGTATTTTTTCAACAGACCGTCCCATGCAGAATGATCGACCTGGTCAAGGGCAACCGCGCCGGCGGCGACTTGGTTGACCGGAGAAAGGTCATCTTCGCCGAGCGCATCCCGTTTCGGACCGAAATCCGCGATCAACGCGGCACAAGCAATAATCCCAATCCCCGTCATGATGATCGTGATGCGTTGCACCATGTTTCGCGTCTCCCTGCATGCCGCCACGTCAGACCAACGTGTTGCTTCGCTTCCGCGCTCTCTACTTACGACCGGTATGGTTAATTCCATTCTAGACGTCTCCTTCCGTGTTCGACCAACCCGAGAAATAAACTTGGAGGCCGCCACTGGCAACTTCTCTGACGATTCACGAACGTTCCGCGCGAGCCTTGTCGCAAAGCTGCTTCGGCAGAGCGTTTATCCGCTTCTTCGGTGGACATTGACGTCCATCGCGCATGTTTGTAACCAAGTCTTGTGGCACGCTTCCGCATGGGGAAGCGTGCCCAGGTAGTCGTTAACGACTACCCGAACCCAATCCGCCGCCGGCCGGTGGCCTGCTGCGTGTCGAGCCAGTGCCAACCGGAGTGTTTGCCGGCAAGTGCACGGCATACTTAGCTGGATTCGCCACGAATTCACGCTGTTGGTCGACCGACGCGAATTGATAACGCATGCCGTTGTAGACCGAGGTCAGTTCGGGCTTGCCCGGCATCGGCTTGCCCATCATCGCCTGGCAAACGACACAGCGTCCCCCGTAGGCCAAGTCGACATCCGCATACGCCGACGGCTGCTTCAGGAACATCTGTTTCGCCTGTTCATTGGCGAAAAGGAACAGGCGATCCTTGTGAAACGCGGCAGTACGTATATTGCCGGGCACACGGCGCCCCATATTCTTGAGCGCGACAACGCAGTCGCCCCCGAGGACCGGCACATATTTCTCGGGATGCGCCGCGAACATTTGTTTCCCCTGCGGGCTGGCCAGCAAATACGTGTGGCCATCATAAGCAACTTGATAGGCCGGATTACCCCGCACCCATTTGTGCATCGTCACGATGCTAACCGGGCAATACCCCTCCAATGCCACTGGGCCGGCCGGGGTCGCCGGTCTTGTCGCGGGGGTCGCCCGCTGGCTGGTTCTCGATCCCGCGGGCGGATACGTCCGGCTGCCACTTTGGCCCCAAACCGAATCCCCGCCTGCGGCTACTATCACGAAACTGGCACCTAAAACCCAACCATAGACCAATTGACTTCGCATGAAACCGACTCCTCTTGAAAACCGGATGATCAGACTGTCGTATTCGCACCGTCATGACGATTCTGATCAACTGACGCGGCAAAGCGATAGAACTTACATAAATTTGCCGCCGATTCTTGGGCACCGGACACCGGTGCGTACTCGATTGAAGAAGACCTCTTTTGTGTTCTTCCAGATTCTCTTCGGGAAATCTCGGTCGCAGGGTGGCGTGCCAAGAAGGGACAAGAATGCATAACGCGGGCTGCGCCCGCAAGGCAAAACGGGTGGCATCCTCCCTTGGCGGATGTGAAGCGGAGACGCACTCGTCGAAGAAATAACCGTTACCGTTCACGGGATTTTGCACTGCCACTGTGTTCGACCCGTGTTGTTCCATATATTTTGCATTCACGAGTCAACTTCGTGTATCGAAAGGCCGCCACGGCAAATGGCTGGGCCGGGAAGGTGCGACGTTGACAGCCCGACTTCTCGTGCGCGGAAGGCTACTCGACCCGTCGCCTTGCCGAGCGGCACGCCACCGAACAGTGCAAGCCGCCGTGCCCGTATTCCAGTCCACTGTTAATCACGGTTCTTAATCTTAATCTTACCCCTAAGGCGGGCTTCGCCCGCAACCCAAAACGGGTGGCATCCGGCCATGAAACATGCGCGCACCGTGCGCGCATGTGGCAGCCTAAGAATCTAACGAGGTTCCACCTCCAACCAACGGACGGATCCCGGCAC
>CAZSOG010000703.1:0-3884 GCA_964607555.1 uncultured Pirellulaceae bacterium
ATGCACAGCAACAAGCTCGAGTAATCATGAACAACCCCCCCGCACAAAGACCGTTTCATGGTCCATCATACTGCCATTGGACGCATTTGACGAGAAACCCATTCCAAAACCCGGCCTCAAACGTGTACGATGGACGTCCACGTCCGTCGAAGAAGCGGATAACCACCCTGGCGAGACCGTAATGTGCCAGACTAGTGAACGCGCTCTTGGGCAAGCCAATCACTGACAGTGCGTGGTCGCTTTGGTGGCTCTTTTTTCGTGCTGAACATCGAGCTGAGAAATGACGGTTTACTGGATCGGCTGTGCGATCGACTGTAACGGCTTGTTTTCGTGGAGGTCTTACTCCAGGGCATCAACACACCTTTGGTCTTGTACCAAAGGATCTTCGTTTCGCGATTCAGTTTATCCAATGTGGACGGCCCGCGGCTGTGGGACGACTTCGTGGTCGGCCACTTCGGCATCGACAGTTTCGGGATCATACTCCACTTGCTGTGATCGGACACGCTGGCGTGTGCCCGTTTCGCGGTGGATTTTTGGAACGGATTCAAGTTGGGCAATTTCCAACCGTCCGCGGCCGATGCGATGCTACCGCAGACAAAACAAGCCAGGCAAGACAGTGTGAACAGGCGAGATGCTTTCACGATTCCACTCCCGCTACGAAAAAAGAAGATTTGTTTGTTCTTGACGCGAATGCGCGGTGGCCGGAAGCCTTCGCGCAGCCCCTTCCAGGTGCCGGAAAAACCAGGGGGCGGAGTGTCGCAGATTCCGTTGCCGAAGTCCAGGCCAGTTCGCGTCAAGTGACTCGGGTTTTGGTACAATGGCGAGCATGCGTGGATTGGCAAAACAAGGGAGGAAGCCATGCGTTTGATGATATACCGCCGCCACTTTGAAATGTCCTGTGCGAGTTCGACCAGCGGGAGAACGGACTGCGCCAATGCACTATCCAATCGGACGAACCTAACCGCCTATAGAATACCTGCGAGAGTCGTTCTCATTCTTGTTCTGGTTGTGATAGTGTGTTGTCCGCACGTCAAAGCCCAAGCCGCCGCGTCGTGCCGATGGAAGACGGAGGCCGGGACGCGGATCCCCATTCCCCCGTCCGAGCATCCACGGCTCTTTCTGCGCGCCACCGACGCCAAGAACATTCCGGCACGATTGCGACATCCCGCGCTACAACCGGCGATCGAACGCCTGAAATCGCTAGCGCGCCGATCGGCTCAGTTTCAGGTCGAATGGGATGCGCTGCAGTATGTGGCGCGGCCGAATCGAGCGCGCGGGCGTTCGATTATCGAGCGGGCCCTCAAGTTAGTGACCGAGTGCAAACTCCCCGACCGGCACGACGCGTGTCGTGTCACGGGGCGCATGATGGTCACCGGAGCAATCGCGTATGATTGGTGTTACGACCTGCTCTCGCCAAGTGAAAAACAGCAGTTCGTTGATCAGCTGGTGCGTCTTGCGAGGACGCTTGAGTGCGGCTACCCGCCGGTCCGGCAGGGCTCGGTGACGGGGCACAGCTCCGAGGCGATGATTATGCGTGACATGCTGTCGGCCGGAATCGCGATCTATGACGAATATCCTGAAATGTACAATCTGGCGGCAGGGCGTTTCTTTCGCGAGCATCGACCGGCGCGTAATTGGTTATATGCCGGCCACGCATATCACCAAGGCGATTCGTACGGGCCGTATCGCTACGGTTGGGACACATTTCCACTGTTCATCTTCGACCGGCTCGGGGCCGGCAACGTTTACAACCCCGAGCAACGCGGAGTGCCCTACTATTATCTTTATGCAACACGCCCCGACGGCCAGCGGCTCCGCGGTGGAGATACGTTCATGCATCACACACCGCGCGGCGAACCTTGGGGTGAAGGGATCGGCACGCTGTTAACGGCCAGCTACTATGGGGACGGTGTCTTGCTGGGCCAGTACTTGCGGCAAGGTGGAAACCGGAACAATGAAGTGCTGTTCGAGATCTTGTGGCGTGACACGCAATTGAAGCCATTGCCACGCGACGGTCTCGCGCTGTCCCGATATTTCGGTCCGCCGTTCGGCTGGATGATCGCGCGCACCGGCTGGGGTGATGACTCGGTCGTTGCCGAAATGAAAATCAACGAATACAACTTCACGAACCACCAACACCTCGACGCCGGTGCATTCCAGATCTACTACAAAGGCGCCCTCGCCATTGACTCGGGCCTCTATTCGGGGTCGTCCGGTCAGTACGGTAGTCCACACTGCTGCAATTACGCGTGGCGCACGATTGCGCACAACTCCCTGCTGATCTACGATCCGAACGAGCGTTTGGGACGCGGTGATCGATACGGCAATGACGGCGGCCAACGACTACCGAACAATCGTTCAGAACCTCGCAACCTCGACGTCTTGCTAAGTCGAGGATATCGGACCGGACGAGTTCTCGCGCACGGATTCGGACCGAACGCGAACGCGCCGGAATTCACCTTGCTTCAAGGTGACATCACCGATGCCTATAGCGACAAGGTGAAACAGGTACGGCGGTCCATGGTGTTCCTGCATCTGCAAGACCAGCGCGTGCCCGCGGCATTGGTTGTGTTTGATCGCATCGTATCGGCGGATCCGAACTATAAGAAATACTGGCTGTTGCACACACTCGAGCAGCCACGCCGCACCGCGACCGGCGTCATCGTCGAGCGAACCCAACATGGCGAAAGCGGCCGTCTCTGTCTGGATGTGCTGTTGCCAAAACCGGAGAATCGGCAACTGGACTTGATTGGTGGGCCGGGCCGTGAGTTCTGGGTTTTCGGAACAAACTACGCGAATGAACCCGCCAACCCGGATAAGGGCTCTTACGAGATCGGCAAATGGCGCGTGCAAATCACTCCGCGGCAGCCGGCCGTCACCGACTTATTGCTCAACGTTTTGCAGGTCACCGACCGTGAACAGCCGGGCCACCTGCCGGTCCGGCGACTCGAGACGGACGATCGTGTCGGCTGCGTGCTCCAAACCGACCAATGCAACTGGATCGTACTCTTGCGCCGCGACGTCGCGCGTTCTTCGCAAGCGGTGCAAGTGGATGTCCCCGCGCGAGGACACTGCCGCTTATTGGTCACGGACTTAAAGCCGGGAGTTTGGCAAGCGCGGCATGCGAATGAGAGCAAGATTCGAGAGCTGAAGGTGACCAACGCAATGGGCGCCGCGTGGCTCGATGGCCCGACCGGCAAGTGGACTCTAACAAAAGCAAGTCAATAATGACCTCCTTTTTCTTATTTCTTATTTCTTATTTTTAATTTCTTATTTCCACACCCCGCCCCTCAATCCTCGCACCATCGCGCGCTACGGCGTGCCACGTTGGTACAGGACGGGGCGTTCGAGCGGCTGGGTCATGATCGAGCTCCCCCTGGGCGGGCTCTCCCGCACCATGTACCAACGGGTCGGGTCGACGCCGTCGCCCGCGAAAAACGTATCGGGGATTCCTTGCGGCATGCGGGGGCTGTCGACGAGATTCGCGAGCAGAAAATTCGGTGTCCGGTCGACCATGAACAGTGATCTGCCTTCCGCCGCGGCCGCATTCCCTCCGTATCCGAAGACCCGAATATGGTCGCAATCGCGGATCCAAATGATCGGCTGATTATATTCTCCTTTCACGCCATAGATCGAGACGTCGCGGGCATCGCGCAATTCCATGTTCGCGTTGCTCCGGGCATGCTCCGGATTGCACTGATACATGCGTAGTGGCTGCCGTGTGGCTTCGACCAGCAGGTGGCGATAGTGCAGTCCGTGGCCCCGGGAACTTTCCTGGTGGAAATTGTACCAGCGGCCGCCACCATTTCCGTCGATGCGAATCAAGCGACGGTTACAAACCCTCGACCGCATGTCGTGAGCCAACTTGCGTGACAGCTTGCTTG
>CAZSOG010000704.1:0-3884 GCA_964607555.1 uncultured Pirellulaceae bacterium
CTCAACTCACCCACGTTCCCGCCACCGCCGGGTTTATCCCGGTGGAGCGATGATTTTGCACTACCCACGTCGCTCGCCCGACATCAACTCCGGTGGCGGCTAAACCTCGCCCCAAAAACTTGACTCAAGATCATCAAATTCCGGCCCACAAGGTCTCTAACGCGATTCCAATCCGATCTCGCCCGCCGGCTCAAGATCCCGGTCTCAACGCCTACTTTTCTGGCACGCACAGGACGACGGCGCCACCACGTGGCCGCAACGAGAGGGTGATTTTGTCGTCGGCCGTTACGTGATAGTCGGCACTTCCAAAGCTGCGACTGTCATTTCCATCGCCAATGACATGTGCCGTGAATCTGCCCGACTCAAGGAATCGGCAGGGCAGCGTCACGCGCAGCGGCTCAGAGCCGGCTTGAATCGCGCCCACATACCAATGGTGACCGTGGCGACGGGCAACCGCCACGAACTTGCCTGGTTGGCCGTCAATGAGTCGTGTATCGTCCCAGCAGACGGGCACCTGCCGCAAGAAGTTCTTGGGCGCATCGGGCAGGCTCTGATAGCTAGCGACACTGTCGGCAAAATGGACCAGGCCGCATTCAAACACGACACTCAACCCAAGTTCGTGAGCGGCGGTCGTCTTGTGCGGATAGACGTTGTCGGAGAACGCGACCGGTGTCAGATCGGCGGGCCCGACAAGGTTGCGTGTGAACGGGGCGATCGTATTGTACTCGGGTGCCCGGTCCGGGTACGTCTTGTCAAATGAGTAGCACTCCTCGCCCTTGATTGCCTCCATGCTGACCAGATTCGGCCAGGTACGGGACCAACCACGGGGAACGGTGCAACCATGGAAATTTACCATCATATGGTAGTCGGCGGCATCTTGCAGAATCCCCAGGTACTGTTGAATAATGTCCTGCTTGTCACTCTGAAAAAAATCGACCTTGACGCCTTTGACACCCCAGCGCCGAAGCATGTCGAACTCAAAACGCCGCACGCTTCGTGCTTTCATCGTCCCCCGCGGCTTTTCCGTTACAACATTGTGCTCGCCGCCCGAATTGTACCAAAGAAACACACCGACGCCTTTTTGTTTGGCGTAATCGATCAGTTGCCGGACCGTGCCGCCGTCCATCAATGTCCAGTTCGCATCGACCAGGTAATATTCCCACCCCATTTCCGCCGCCAGATCGATGAAGCGGCATTGTTTCGCGTAGTCCCGTGGGCTATCGTGGTCCGACCACCAGCTCCACGCCACGCGTCCCGGCTTGATCCAGTGCGTGTCGGGAATGCGTGACGGGGCGGACAGATCGTTGACCAGCGTCGATTCGAACAAGTCGCCCAGCCGATCCGAGACCATGATGACGCGCCACGGCATTGTCCATGGGAGCGACCAGTGCGGGTGTGCATCTCCCATACCGGCGCCGTCACCTGGCTCGGGAAACCGGAACCGATAGACGCCCCCCGGTGACTTGGCCGCGAGCCGGGACCCGCAATACGTGCCGTCCAACCCTGCTTCTGTCAGCAAAACCCAGCGTGATGAAGGCGTCTTGAACAATGCGGGAAAGACCCAACCGGCGGCGATCGAGGATGGTGTGCCGATTGGGATGCCGTTCAGATAGTACTCCTCATACGCCGGCGTATACATGCTGGGCAGTTGATAGGGACTCATCCAGGCAATCGATCCGGGCGGCAAGCGGCAACTGGTCTGCTCCTGCAATACCGTGTGCATTTTCGACTCTGATTGCGGAAACCGGTAGCGAAACGCCACGCCTTCGTCGGCTGCCCAGACCAGCAGGTCCAATTGTATTCCGTGTCGGTTCCTGAACGAGAGTCGGCGTGTGTTTGCGTGGACATGACAGACGTGTCGTTTGCCAGAGGGCATCGAATACGATTGCTGGACCGTCTGCACTTCGCCGGCGGAATCAAACGCCAGGTTGTCCACGAACGCCTCGTCATCACGAACGATTCCAAGTGCTGACCAGGGAACAACAGACTCCCACGCCGTCTGGTCCGCGTGCTGAACGGTGTAATACAGCCGTTGCGAAACGACCTGGGCCGAGTCTGTTTCGGTTTTTCGCAGCGCCAACGTGAGCCTCAGGTTCCCGCTCGGTGCGGTAAGTGACCACTGCGCCGATCCAGCCAGCGCACCGCGTGTCATGCAGCATGCCACGCCCCAAACCGTCAGCATGATCCCTAGTCGTTCCGCGGTCGTTGTCATGATCGGATTCCTCGTGGTATCCTGTGTGGGCCGGTGGTGTCACTGCGGAACACGATTTGGCGTCCCGCCCCCATCGCACCTATTGTTACTACAACCGGAAGATATTCCAACCCCCGCCCAGCCGACGCCACCGGATGCTGAGAGAAACCCCGGGTGGCGTGATCACGTACTGACATGGAGATTTATCATGGCGGATGCAAACAGCTCGGACATCATGTTCCTATCGGGACGCGATATCGAAGAATGTCTGGACATGCGTGCGGCGATCGAAGCGATGCGATTGGCGTTTCGCGGTTTGTCCAATGGTACCGCGGAGATGCCGGAACGAGCGCGCATCGACGTCCCGACCCCACCGGGGACCGCGTTGTTCATGCCGGGGTACCTGCCCGAGACGCATGCGATCGGCGTCAAGACCGTGACGCTGTTTGAGCAGAATCCACGTCAGGGTCGCCCGCTGATCCACGGTCTGTTCTGCCTATTCGACGCGTCCACGGGACAGCCGATGGCCGTGCTGGATGCCGCGCGTCTGACCGCCATCCGCACCGGTGCCGCATCGGGCCTGGCCACCGATCTGCTCGCCCGGCGCGACGCGACACGCGTCACCATCTTCGGCGCCGGAGTCCAGGGCCGCACGCAACTGGCAGCGGTCTGTCAGGTACGCCCGATCGAAGCGGCCTGCATCTACGATATCGACGTGGACCGCGCTCGTCATTTCGCGGAAGAAATGACCGAGAAGCTGGACATCGCGGTCCATGTCGCGCCACATGCGGCCGCGGCGGTGCGTACCGCCGATGTCATTTGCACGGCCACGGTCGCAACGCAACCGGTGTTTGATGACGGGGATCTTCCCGACGGCGTGCACATCAACGCCGTTGGCTCGTATAAACCAGGCGTCCAGGAAATCCCGGCCGCCACGGTAGCCCGAGCACGCATTGTGCTGGACTGCTGGCCGGCCGCGTTGTCCGAGGCGGGCGACCTGCTCGAGCCACTCCGACAGAAGTTAGTCACGGAAGATGAGTTCCGCGTCGAACTTGGCGATCTGGTGACGGGGAAGCAGGCGGGACGCGAGACGGGCGCCCAAGTGACGCTGTTCAAGTCGGTGGGTTTCGCGCTTGAAGATCTGGCCGCAGCGGATGTCGCGGTGCGGAACGCGCGCGGTCGCGCGATGGGTACTTTCATCCCGATGAATTAGACCGTTCGTTGCCGGACACGACATCAGCTCGCGAGGAACACTAGTCTGGATGGACAGCGCCACTTTATCTTGTCTATTGGTTTGGCAATGCTCGGATTGTCGGTATCCGGGGACGTAACTCGCTCGATTGTAGTGAGTTATGCCATGCGTGACACAAAAAGTGGCGCTGTCCGATTAGTTTGCAAACCCTACCGCCGACAGCCTTGCGGGCGGAGCCCGCGCTATGAGATAGGAGTTGGAGACCTTATGGGCGGAAATTTGATGATCTTGAGTCAAGTTTTTGGGTCGCGGTTCAGCCGCCACGGGAGTTGATGTCGGGCGAACGACGCGGGTAGTGCAGAATCACCGTTCCACCGGGATAAACCCGGCGGTGACGGGAAGCGCAAAGGGACCTAGCGCTGTGCGCGGGTCTCCTGACCCCGCACGGGGAGCGACCGAAGGTCTCCACCGCGCCGTCATGCGTCAGTTGGTTGGAGGTAA
>CAZSOG010000705.1:0-3884 GCA_964607555.1 uncultured Pirellulaceae bacterium
CCTTTTTCCAATCACCGTGCGCCAAGCAGAAGAACCGACCCTGCGCCAGGTTCGCCATGCCATGGTCCGGGTCGCCCTGAAGTGCGGCGCTCGCCAACTCCGACTTCCGGCACAGGTCACGCATCGCTTGTACCATCCTACGCGCCGCTTGCGTCGTTTTGGCCAACCGTGTCGTGGGGCTCTTGGACACGACTTTCTCGACTCGCCGTAGCGAGAGAAGCAGCCTGTCATAGGTCTCCGTGGTGTTGATCTGTTTGGCCAGGGTCGAAGCCGTGGCAACAATCGAACTGACTTCGCCCGGCAAGCGCACTCGCCGCGCGGCGGCAACAAAGTCTTCGACCCGCAGCGCGGCCGCGTCAATTTCGAAACGGTTGGCCAGTTCCTTCACCGCCAGTTGCGGCAACAAACAATCACCCTGCTCGGTCGCCAGGCCACGGGCCTGCTGCAGCAAGACATAGCGTTTGGCCGGTGGCTCTGTTGCCTCGCGCGCCTGGCGGATCATGCACGCCGCAAGGGCCATATGGACATGGGCTTGGCGACGGTCATATTCTCTCTTGTATGCGTCCTTCAACTCGGCCAGTGCGCGGGCCTGAATTCCCTCATCAGGTACCGGCATTTTCTTCACTCGACCGATCGTCTTGGGTGCTGGAACACGGGCTGCCACGACCCGCAGACGAAAAGACTTTTCGTCCGCGAGATCGGGTGCGCGCTTCGATTCGACCCTCACTCTGATCAGGTACTCGCCGGCCACGGCGTCATCGCGCGGTTCCCACGTGATCGTACCTCGATCTGGATCGATCTTCATTCCGGCCGGCGCACCCGCGGCCAGTCGAAACCGCAGTTGGTCGGCACCGGAACCGGGATCATCCAAGGGGACCGCGAGCGTGAAGGATTTCCCGGCTGAAGCCGTTTGATCGGCGATGGACGCCAGCACGGGCGGACGCGATCCGGCCATCTTTTCCACGCGGATCACGAAGGACTTTTCGGTCGCCGGGTGGCCGGACGCCGCCGACTGGACGCGGACAGTAACAGGGTGTTTCCCGGGTGAAATGTCCGCGCCAGGCCGCCATGTGATGGTGCCCGAAGTTCGGTCAATCTCCATCCCCGCCGGCGCGTCTTGGCCGAGACTGAACTGCAAGTCAGCGACCGGGGAACCGGCATCGATGATCTTGATCGGAAGACGAAACTCTTCGGTCGGAGCGATTTTCTGGTCCGCGATTACCGCCAACACGGGTGGCGAGGACTCTTCGTGTTTGGCCGGCCGGTCATCGTTAGTAACGGTGTCCGCGGCAAACTCCGCGCGCTTCGGTCCGGGTGGTTTGGAGGGCTTATCCACGGAAAGGCTTATCAGCACGACAACCGCGATGCCCAGGGTGACCGCGCCTCCGGCAACGATCAGGACAGCCGGCCAAATGGAACGTCGCGACGAGTGACCAGCGGTTCGACCGCCGCGCTGTTTGATGCCCGCCGCGACCTGAAAGTCGGGAAACTCGCTCCCTTCAGTCGGTGAGTCGGCCGGCGTATTTGTTGGTTCGACCGGCGGCGCGGCGCTCGGTGCCCCGGTGTCGCCGGGCACCGTCTTGGCTGATCGGTCAGCGGCGTGCGCCCGTGTCGCCAATGCCCCGCGAAGTTGTGCATCATATGCCGTCTTCTTGTCCGGCGACAGCAGGCAGATCCGGGCGACGGCGACTTCGTTGAGGAGTTTTTGTGATAGCGCCGCGTGCCTTCCCGTTTGAAACGTCCGCAACTGTAGCATCTGGCGATCCGCCGCGTTGGAGATCGCTTCACCGTGACTTTCGAATAACGACAGACCAAGCAGCCGGTAGTAGTTCGGCGGTTGCTCCGCCGGCGGAATACCCAGCCACGTGTAGTACGGGTCAAACGAATCGGCCATGGCATGAGGTCCCCATTCCGTTAACGTGGCGCCTGCGTGGTCATCGGGCATTGCGTGTATCCCATCGCTTGAATACAGACATCCATACGGTAGATTGGATCTTGCATCAGGCAGACGTGCCGATCACGCGCCGGGATGGTAGTTGAATAGATGCGCAGTTCACCTGGCGTCGAGACAATCAGTTCTTCACGCCAATCGCCAAGCACGTCGGCAAAGCCGACCACGGAACCTTGCAAGACGTCCCACGACTGGCCACTGGAGTACTTGCTGATCCGAGACCCGCGAACAAGCTCGCGCTGCGGATCCGCGTCCCAATAGACGGAGCGCAGCCCGAACCCCCAGTCCAGATCATCGCGCAGAATATGTCCGCGCGTATCGAACAGCCAGCGGACCTTGGACTTTTTCTGCATATCCGTATCGGACGAGTAACACTCCAGCCCCGGAACGCTGCCATCGATGTCAGAGCACATGCCCGTCGAATGCACGTGGCGCGTTGGAATATCCAGCCCCCAGATGA
The DNA here is from genome assembly GCA_964607555.1 of uncultured Pirellulaceae bacterium. Taxonomy (GTDB): domain Bacteria; phylum Planctomycetota; class Planctomycetia; order Pirellulales; family Pirellulaceae; genus JAJSAJ01. Next base: position 2,412 of record CAZSOG010000705.1, read on the forward strand.
ACTCACCAGTTCGCGCGTCAACCAGGCAGCAACCGTTTTTGGTCTGATGCGTTTCCATTCCGTAGTAGACTTCCAGACCGGGGCGGCGCGGGTCGATATCGCCAACATAATGGTGGTCGGGATGCCCCAAGCCAGTCGACCACAAACCGACTCCGTTATCGTCCAACACGGCGGAACCGAGGAACACTTCGTCTCTGCCATCGCCATCCACGTCCACCGCGTGCATACTATGTGCTCCTTGCCCCCGATAGCGTCCCCCCTCTTCCTTGTCGCTCCATTGCCACAGTTCGCGGAGCTGTCCGGCGTGGTACTCGTAGGCCACGACCTCGATTACATTGTACGTTCCACGCTCGACGATCAAGCAAGGTGTCTTTCCGTCCAGAAACGCGACGCACATCTGGTTGCGCGAGGCATAGTTATAACTTGGAAAATCCGCGCGGTTCGGCCAGGCGACGCGTGCCGTCTCTCGGCCCGTCATGCCGTCGAGCACCTGCAGGAATTCCGGCCCCGTTTGCACGCGGCCGTCCGGATCGCGCGGGTCGCCCTCACCCGCCTTGCAGCACACCTCCGCCCGACCGTCGCCGTCCAGATCGTAGACGACCATGGGCGAATACCAGATTCCCTGCTCAATTGACCACCCCATGTCATGTCGCCACAGGAATGTGCCGTCCGCCAGATAGGCCTCGATCTTGTATGTACCCGGGCTCCGTTTCCAGTACTTCACGTAGGGATCGACATTGGCATTGGGTAGTTTGGTCACATAATCGTATTGACCGTCGCCATTCAGGTCGGCAATTCCACATTTCTGGAATGTGCCGGCGCTCTGCAACTTAATCGCGACGTAGTTCCGCGCGGCGCTTGTCGGTACCACCCGAGTAACGGCCCGTTTGCCATACTCCTTACCGTTCAACACGGGAACAACCGTGTACACATTCACACCATGAGCCACGGGCTGCCGGTCGACGAAATCGGTGGTTTTCGCGAGCGACGCATCGTTCAGTTTCCGTGGTGGAGCACTCCCGACATGCCGATAGACATTAAAGGCGATGCCGCGCGGGTCGCTCCGCAAGAGTCGCCACCCCAGATAGACTTGTCCCTTGCCCGCCGGCAAGGCGATCAGCCCTCGTCCAATCTGTTCTTCGACGCGCGTCCGCGCATAGCCGGTCACTTTGGGTTTGCGATTCGGATCGGGCAGCGGCCTGAACTCGATGTAGTCGAAGTAGCAGGAACCGGGGTTCGTGGCCGATGCATAGCGGTCGTCGACCCACATTTCAAAGCCCGCGCGGGTGACATTCAGAGGCCCGAAGTTGCGGTTGGAATAGTCGATCTTCTTCCAGGTCTTTCCATCGAGCGAGATGCCCATCCGACGCCCGGCACCGCCGAGTGCGCTATAGTATTGGCCGGGTGGGATATTCCGTTGGACCGTGGCGATCTGCTGGTGGTCTGTCGTCGGGTTGGTACTGGCCGTAGTGG
>CAZSOG010000706.1:0-3865 GCA_964607555.1 uncultured Pirellulaceae bacterium
GTTGTTCTTGTGGAAAGGGTCAGCAGCAAAGTTGCCCGGGTCTTTCATTGCCTCAGGACGCGATCGGTGTTCACATAAATCGGCAATGTGCCAAGCTCTTCGTCCAGCGTGTTGTCGGACTGGACGAGGATATTGCCGTCGCCATCGATCAACTCAACCACCGTATCCAGACGGTTACTGGTTTGATCGATATCGAACCAGACTTCGGTGCCCGCGTCGGCCCGGAAGCTGTAGACGTCCACGTCCCCCGGCTCGCTCAAGACGCCATGGACCTCGAAACCAAGACGCAGATTGTCGTCGCCCGACTTCTCGCTGGTTGCCAAACCACCCAGCAACTGGGCATTGCTCGGATCCTGGTTATTGTCTGGGCCATCGATGGTATCGCGCGGCTCGCGCTCCGTCGTGACATCAACGTTGCGGTCGTTGGCGAATTCGTCAATCTGAATGCCTTGCCAATCGCCCGGCTTCCCCAGAGTCGCCGGATTGCGGGGGACCAGTTCGAGCAACGTCGTGATCTTGGCATCGGTCGCGGTCGGATCGACACTCCATGCGAAAGCAGTCGTGACGTCCGCCAGACCATAGACGTTGCCAAGCTCGGGATCGGTGAACGGTTGGATGTCGTTCGTGTCGATATTGCCGGGGATGGAGTAGGAGGTGCCGGAACCGGTGATCGCGAACTGGAGTTGTGGGTATTGGTCCGCCGCCCAACCGTCATACGTCGCGTTGACGAGGTTGTCGCCGGCGTTGAAGAAACCACCCTGGCTAAAGCCGACACGCTCCGCGTTGTCGAGCGTGAACGCGCGGAAGTCATCCTCGCCGGGCGTTCCGACGAGATAAAGAAGGTCGTCCCACGGAAGATCGATGTCCTCGTCCAGATAATTAATGAAGCGCGCCGTTCCCAGCGGGCTGGCGCTGCTCAAAAACAGCGTGTTGTAGACGATCGCGATCCCATCGTCCATGCGTGTTTCGACACGCCAGTTAATCGGACCGTTGGCGCCATTAATGGTTCCCTCGCTGATGACCAGATCATGGGCCACGAGCGTGGGTGGCGTCGTGATCGTGCTTTGGGCCAGGCTGATCGCGCCGCCGTTGGCGCCAACATCGAGGTAGTTGGTGAAATCGAAGATGACGTTTTCGTTGATGAACTGACGCGTGTTACCTTGAGCCGAAATCCCGCCGCGGCCGAGGAAATCGCTATTGCCACCGGGGCCCGTGTCAAACGCGAACTGGCCGGGGATGCCGGCTTGCACATCATCGTCGATGAGCGGCCCCTGATCCACTTCGGGCCCGGTCGGCAGACGCCCTTGTCCCGTCCCGTCACCATTGGTGTCGTTTTGCGGTACGCCTTCCGACGTATAGCCGGCCCCGACCGAGTCATCGGAAACGGAGGTCATGATTACCGGGAAGCGTGGCTGACCCACGATCTGCAGCGAGCCGCCGATCCGGTCGGTAATATCCAGCTCACGTCCGGTCGCGGTGAAGCCGGCCGTGGGGCCTTGCAACTTCACGACCAGACTCTCGCGCGGATTGCTCTCCAGCCGCAAGCCGCCGGCGGTGTGGAAATCGGGCACGTAGATTGTCTCGTGCACGACATGCACGATATCGGTATCGTCCCAGACACCTTGCGTGGTCATCGTGGCGCCACGTACCGTCATGCCGTTGATCGTGGAGCCGTCGTTGCGTGTTGAATCGAGACGGTTCAGACGCACCAGGGGCCCTTCATTGTCCTGGAACCCGGCGATGAAGTCCACGTCGCCTGTCTGCCGCCCGAGATCGGTTTGCGCGATGGCATTCAAGGCATTCGCGTTGATGCTGATCACGGACCCCTCGTTGTCGAGGAACGTATTGGCGATAATGACCGGTTGCGCGCCGCGCACGAACAGGGTCGCCGAATCGTTCGGCCCGCGGCCAAATCGGTCCGGTGGTGCCAGACCGCCGCTACCGTTCGCGTTATACTCGAATTTGCTGCGCGCGACGCGCGTTTCTGATTGATGAATTTCGACCGGATTGAAACCGGCGAACGACCCCTCGATCTTCGTCGTGCCGCCACCGTAGGCAACCACGGAAAAGTCGATGCTGGCACGGCTCAAGTGTCCGAGATAGAGTCCGGCCCAATCACCGGCGGCCGGATCAACGATGCCCTTTTGCAGGTTCGTGTCGAACGTGCCGCTGAAGCCATAGCGTGCGTCGTTGATCGAGGTGAAGACCACCGGCTGGCCGTCGAGTCCCTCGGCGATCAACTGACTGCCGAACCCCGCGTCGATACGCGCTCGATCCAGTTTCACGATCGTGCCGGGATCAATGGCCAGGCGCGCGTCAAACCGGGCGCGCAAAGCGATCGGGCCTTCCACCAACAGGGAGCCCAGGTTGAAGCCCGTATCGTGGAAGCTCGTGTCCTCACCGTTGATTTCCGCGACCAGTTCATAGCGTCCTGATCCGGTAACGGACCGGTAGATGCGTCGCGACGCGAATTGCGGATACTCGCGCAGCGTCGGCAGATTCTCAAGCAGCACGGATCCGCCGTCGGCCGCGATGTCGACGATGCGGGTCGCGTTGGACGCGGGGCCCTCGTTGCCGTCGGCGTCCACGAAGACGATCTTGTAGTCGTACTGGTTCACGGCGAGCGTGCCGCCGGTCAGCGGCGTCAGTTTAACCAGGTTGACCGGTGGCGCCGTCTGTTCGAATAGCGGACCGCCCGGCTGACCTTGAATGACCAGGTTCTCGGCGACGATGTGGACGATGTCCGTGTCATTCCAGCGCGCCGACTTGGTCAGCGGCTCGAGATCTTGACCGGCCGGCGTGGCAATGCGAATGAACAACCCGTTCAACGAGTTGTCGACGACCGTGTTGTGGTGGATTTCGGGACCAACGCGGTCATAGTCCGACGTGAACGACGTGCCTTGGAACTTCGGCGCATGGAAGTTGTCTTCCTCGAAGCTGTCCGGGTTGGCCGCCACGGCGGCGTCCGCGCTCAAGCGAATCGTGTTGAACGACACGGTCGGTCGATCGTCGATCATTTGGATCGGCGTCACGACCTGTGAAACACCGTTGATGAAGACGGTGCCGCCACCGTACGTCATCGCGGCATGATTGACATAATTGAGAAAGATCCCATCGTCGGCGTAAATACGCCGATCGGAATCCGCGATGTCGAGATCGTTGCGGAACACGATCCCGCCCCAGTCACCCGGCCGCGCGACGGGCGGTGTTTGATCCGGGTTGTTATCCTTGCCGATCTGATCGTCATGCAGCGAGGTGAAGAAGACGCTGCCGGCGACGGGACGTCCAGAATCATCGAGTATGATATTGCCGGAATCGTCCAATATGCGTGGCGTTCCCAGCACCTGCAAGGCGCCCGCGCTCCGATCCAAACCTTGTGCCGAGCTGCCGACGCCGATGCGCGCCCGCCGCAGCTTGAGGACGGCATTGGCATCAATCATCACGGTGACACCTTGCGGGACTTCCAGCGTGGCGCCATCCTCGAGCACGGCGCCGCCCACCCGACTAAAACCGATCTGGTAGGCCAGGTTGTCAGCGAGTGTCGCGATGTCGCCATCGGCACCGGGGTTCCCGACCAGACGTACCACATCGTTCGGGCGTGCCGCCGCCAACGCATCCGGAATCAAATTGAACGGTTGCGCGAGCGTCCCGGTACCGCCGTCCGCCGCGGCCTTGTCAACGAACCAGGTGTGCGCTGCCGCCGGGTCGCCGACCCCGGCCGGCGCCGCCGCGCGGAACCAGAAATTGTAGACACCGCCCGCCACGCCGTCCGCGTCGCCGTCCAACGGCACAGTCGTCGTGGCGACCAGCGCGTGGTCCGCGCTGGGCCGGAAATTACACCGGAGCTGGTATCCCCCCCCCCTCC
>CAZSOG010000707.1:0-3864 GCA_964607555.1 uncultured Pirellulaceae bacterium
CCGGTCGCGACAAGTGGTTTTCCGCAAAAAGGCAGACACCCAAGAATTCGATGATCGGATTCGGATCGGAGCCGGTACGCGATCGTCTGTCAGGAACAACCAGTGTTGATATGCGGATTGTCCACGCCAGCCACCGGTCGCTTGAGACCATAGGTGGAGCGGCTCTCCGAGCCGTGACCGCCCCGGGATCCGCCCATTGGTTGGCGGCGGCGCCACGTTGGCGTCTATTGTCTCTGTTTCACGCTGGTTGCGCCCAGGCATAATACCTGACCGTTCCGCAGTGTGACAAGCAATTGGCCACGCGCGGCGATCAGGCCGTCAAAAACTGGTGGAGCCGGAATCTCGATGTTCCCTTGAATTTCACCGCTCCGGACGTCCAGTGCAACAAGCCGACCCTCGGTCCGTTGCTCGAATGCTGCCAGTGGGGCTTCCGGATCGAAACGTTCCGGGGCGCCCGCCGCGAACAGAAGCGCCGATTCCGGGGTTCGCCCTGTGCGGACCAGACCCCGGACCAACACATGAACGGTCCGGCTCCAGGAAAATTGTTCGTCCGGGATTGGAAACAGTGTTCGATTTTCTTTCTTGGGCGACGGACCGGACGGGTTCTTCCGCGCCGGGCGGTACGGGCGGCGGAAAAGCAGGTATCCATCGCCGATATTCCAGATGGGGCAGTTCCAGGAAATCCCGGAATAAACACGGACCCCGTAGACCGCCTGGTCGTCAAACGTGAGCATCTGACTCCGATGCACGTACGCGCCGTATTGCCATGCGCTGCGATTGAAGAAGGTATCGTCCAGAAAACCGCTCGTGGCCAGGAAGTGCCGTGGGCCTTTGGCGCCCCAGGTCATCGCGTTGACCGGGACCTTGGCCGGCAAGCTGGGGTCCAGGGCAACATGTCGCAAGTACAACCGGGTGCCGTCGGTGAGCAGAATATCGTTCCGGGCGCCCGGCATCCGGCCGGAGAGGATGCGGACACCGGCTTTCCGAACGCTCTGTTCATCCGGACCGACCAGACGCGTGTGGTATACGACGCGGCCGGTTCTCGGTTCGAGGGCATAGACATCCATGCCGCCATCTATTTCCGAAGTGCGCCCGGCTGCCGCGTAGACCAGCCCGTTGAACAGCAGCACACTGCCATGGACGGGCCAGGCCGATTCGGGACGGCCCTCGAGGGCAACGGTGCGCGTGCCGCGCGCCGCCAGAAACGACCAGGCCAGCGTGCCGTCCGCCGCAAGTAGGCAGTAGACTCGTCCGTCTCTGCATCCGAACAGGACCCGATCCTTCCACACCAGCGGAGGTGAATCGATCTGACCGCCCGCGATGAACTGCCACAACAGAGCGCCCGTGTCCGCGCTCAATGCAAACAGGCGTCCGGAATCGCGCTGAGCCACGTAGACGGTATCCGCGGCGGACACCGGCGGCGTGAGACTCGGGCCCAGCGTTCGGGTCCAGAGCACGGACGGCTTTGCCGGCACGTCGGTGGGACATGTCCCGCTCCGCTTTGGGTCATGCCGATACATCGGCCAGTCCTCGGCCGACAATTCCACGGCCGCCACTGACGCGGCTTGGGCTGGACCGCGTTCAATGCGCTGGTCGTCCGGAAACGATTGGAGTTCCGAACGACGCTCGGCGGAGACCGCGTAGAAACCGCTCAATTGCGTTTCGGGATAGCAAACACACGCCTGGGGAGGACCGTAAATCAATCCATTGGCCGGCATGATCCCATACCGGCAGGCACCACGAGCCCATCGTACTTGAACACTGCCCTTGCCGGACTCGGTCGGGACGAATTCGATGCCGCGCTTATTGAACAGCAGATAGCGGTCGGTGGCTTTGCTCTTGTAACAGCGAACGTGGTGACCGGCGGTAAAGGCATTGCTCATGTCCCGCCGCACTTTCTCGGCACCGGTTCGCAAATCGAATCCCAAGAGCGTCCCGGCACCCGGTTTCTTGTTCCACTGAAGGTCGGTTCCGACGCCCCAGACGACGTCGTCATCGGTCACGAACACGTCCATCGGGACTCGAAAGAACATGAACGTCGGCAGGTAATCCCCTTCATGGGTCCACAGGACCTGGCCGTCCGAAAGCGACAGCGCGCGCAATGTTGCCTTACGGGACCGCGGATGATAAGCGGCGTCACCGGGCGATCCCGCGGTCCATGCCCCGGCCACGACAACGCCCTTGTGCAACACGAGGGTCTCCGCTGGGCACGGCACTCGCCACAGCTGGTTACCGGTGCCGCGTTCGACGCACACCACGTCGTTCTGCTGTGCAAATACCACACGACCGCCGCTGGCGGCGAGCGTCAAGGGACGGGCGTGAAACTTCTTGCGCCACAGCACGGCTCCGGTGTCAATGCGGACCGCCATGAGCGCCTCGTCGGCCGTTGCAAGCCCCGGAAAACCCGGACGGTATCGGATGTGGTTCCGGGACGCCATCTTGCCTTCCAATGGCGAAGTCCGCCGGATAGCGAGCAAGAGCACGTCGCGATCGAGCACGATCTCACTGGTGTTCCCGGTGCCCGAATACGTCTGCACGGCCTTGCCGGTTGCCGCGTCCAACGCGACGACCGGCGCGTCAAGGCCTGGGGTCAGGTAGACGCGGTCTCGGGAAGCAACCACACGCCGCTCCGACGACGCCGGAATATGGCCCCAGATCAGCCGGCTGGAGTACCAGTTCCGCAGCGGATATTTCCACAGCAGTGAACCATTGAACGCATCGCGCGCCACCAGAGAGTGCTTTTCCGGCAACCGCTTGTCAATGACACTGATCGGTCCCTGGCCAAGGACGTAGAAAATGCGCCCGCCCGCGGATGCCAGGCCAAAAACCGACGGCGTGACATCATGGTCCCGGGACCACCGCGGACCCGCGGTCCATTGGACACTCCGTGGAGGATCGATGAAACGGTCGTGCGACACAGCGTTGTTGTCCGGTCCGTGCAAGAACTGGGGCCAGTCATCCATACCGGCTGGGATCGGCTTGCGTGCGGAGATCATCGATTGGGCGCCGTCGTGCACCTCCCGCACATCGGTGAATCCGGTTGCGCGCAAGGCGCTCGCCGCGGCGGCACTTCCGTTGCTTTCCGGCGTCAGAACGAGCAGCATGTCGCGCGGGGCGAGCACACGCCCGCACTCGCCGATAAGAACGGCGTTCGTAATATCATCATCGGGCCCCAGCTTCACGACCAGAACATCCACGAGGTTATCGGCATACGGTAATCTGTTTCCGGCCGGCAGCTGTGACACGGCAAATCGCGTACCCGCAATCACCGAAATACGTCGCAGCGCGTCACGCGCCGCCGGTGTCGGAGCAATCACGTGCACAAACATATCGGTCTCGGCCAGGCAAGCGCGTGCGATCGGGTCGCCCGGTTCGTGCGTGTCTCGGACGACGACACTGCACAGGCCGCTTCGACTTTTTCGCGATTTGAGAGCCTTCGCCACGAGTCGTCGCAGGGTGTTGTACGCCTCAGGTTCGGCGTTTGTTGGTCGTGTCGACGGGGGTCCAGCCAGACGCTCGGATGCCGAACCGTCAACGCCGAGCCCAAATAGCAGAGCGACGACACAAACCGTTGCAAGCATTGTTCGGTGGAATTGGTTCATCACATGTTCCCTGCTGGAATCGTGAACACTGGGAGCGGAGTTGGCGTTCGGTGGCGTAGTCCGTCAAGAATGATCTTAATGCGGGTGGCCCGCAACCCACAAGGGAGTACGCCCTCCTTCGGTCGCGCTCCCGTTGTTCGCTTCGAAACATGCGCGCACGGCGCGCGCATGTGGCAGCCTAAGACTCTAACGAGGCGATGCCTCCACCCAACTGACGGATCCCCTTGGCCGAGACGGCTCGGAGAGCCGCTCTACATGTGCC
>CAZSOG010000708.1:0-1613 GCA_964607555.1 uncultured Pirellulaceae bacterium
GACAATCCAAGCATTAACAAACCGATAACGAAGAAAAGTGGCGCTGTCCAATTAGCCGATTGCAGCGAATTGTCGAGTCAAGGACCCCCACGGGCTTGCCCCGTGGGTGAACGAGCCTCGTCAGCTAAAACGCGCATGCCAACAGCGCTCCCTCTCTCCCCAGCCGCGCCGCCTTCGATGATAGCGGCGGGGCTGGGGAGAGAGCGTTGGTGCGAACCAGCCTTCTTGACGCACTAGACTTCTTGGCCAACTGCAAAAGGCGGTTGGGGTCGATCGGCAATAAAACGCGATCGCGGAACACTGTCCACTGCAGATAGCTAACGTGGTACGGAAATCGTTGGTGCGACCATTCGGAGGGTAGTAATGGGTTACGAGCTTGGCATTTGGGGTAGCTTGGTAGTTCTTGGGTATCGTCAGCCAGAAAACTACACGAAACTTTTTCCGGTGGGTTACGATAACGAGTCTAAGAGGACTGCGTCACTACGTGGCGCGGCGGCAGCCCGCCGCGCCGGCAACTACGAGGACGTCCTATAGCACTCGCATGAGGCCTGTCATGTCGCACATCGTTCGCGATACCAATTGGGGCACGATTGACATCGTCGTGCATGAACATCGTGTTTTCTTTCAACAGCGCTGGCTCTACCAATGGCATGTCGTCGCCGGGCAACCGGCCTGGACACTCCGGGAACGTCGAGAATTCCACGCGCAGGTCGACCGCGACGTCTGGCGATCGTGGTCGAATCGCGTGACGCTTCGCGCAACCGGCCACCACGCGGTAGCCGACGGCCGGGACTGGCCCATCAACCTTGACGTGCGTTGGGTCACCGCCCGTCCACATTTTACCGTTGTCGTGACGAAGGTTGCGCCAGGCACGCCGAGCCCCAGAAGCGCCGTGGACTGGCACGCGCGCCGGATTCGACTCGATACGGGCGACTCTCGAACGCACTCTGCTTGCACCGATGCAACGCCCGCCACGCCGCAGGTCTGCCGGCCCGGATTCCGCACCGTACCGCACGAGGTCGGTCACGCATTTGGCAATGTGCCCCAAATGGCAGAAGGGGACGAGTACACCGCGACCAGTGCCCACCTGGCCGACACCGCCAGTATCATGAATATCGGCACGGAACTGCGACGCCGGCACTTTCATGCCATTCTTGACGAAATGAACAGGATGATTCACGGCGTGACCTGGCGCGTCGCACGGATCCACAATTGATTTTGGAAGACGTCGATCGGTTCCTTCGGCGCATCGAAGGTCGTGTATCAAGTGATTCCCTCGCGATAAATAACCGACGCAACCACCGCCGTGCCGCGCACCAGATGGTTCTCGAGGACCGCGCCGAATACGGCCGGCATCGAGGCGATGGTCCGCAAAGGATGTTTGAGCGTCATTGGATGCGCAGTCTTGAACCATGCACCGTTGCCAATTAGCCCGCCATCGATGTTGTCTTCCGAAACGCCCGTTTCGTGTTCGTCGTACGTTGCGACCCATTGCATCCGCCGTGCCAACTCGCGCCCCCACGGGCTGCGCGCCTGGTCGCCGTGTTGGGCAAACACGACCACCAGCTCCATCGGCCCATACCACAGCGAGCGATCTCAGCAGCACGAACAAG
>CAZSOG010000708.1:1713-3864 GCA_964607555.1 uncultured Pirellulaceae bacterium
AACAAGGTCGTGTAACGGAAGTGCTCGATTGACGGGGCCCCGCGCGACATGATCCGGCGTGACGAGCAAGCGGGAAACCAGTCGCCGCTGCCAGCGGCTCAGTCGACTTTTCGGAGCCGCAGTTCGTCCAGCCCGAACCGGTACGCTTTCTTGGCCTTCGCGTTGGCCCCTGTGATCGTAAACATCAGCTCGTGGATTCCCCTGTCCAATTCGTGAACGCCGAGCGACCGGGGGCGGCCACGCATAATCTCTGGCGCGAACAGGTCGATTTCTTCTGCGACCACCGTGCCGTCAAGGCGTGCCTGCACGGTGGCGTAGTCCGGCGCCCGAGTGAAAATCGCATCGAGCGCGTACCGCCCGTCGGTCGGCACGGCAATCACGGTCGTGAGGTCCGCGCCGACGTGTGCTTTTCTCCAAAATAGATGATCGCCGTTGGACCAAACGCCTTTCCCGCGAGTGCCAAGCGGTTGCGCCACGAGTTCACCCGCCGAGCAGTTCAAGATCTTCACGCCAGCAACCGTTCGGTACGGATCGATGATGAGACGGCGCGCCTCATGAGGTGTCGGGCCGCGATTGCTCAGCGTCGTGGAGAAGCCGTACCAATAGGTTGCCGCGGCGTACGACATGGTCGCGTCCGTGTGATGCAGCACTTCCATGTCCAGGGCGAATTGCTTCGCGAACGGCATTGCATCGAGTGCTCGCGTTCGCGTCTCCGTGCTGATGCCGCGCGTATTATACTCCTGGGGCGCGGGTTCGGTGTGTTTGTTGTAGTTTCCGACGCGGATCTGGCCATGGAACGGGTGTTCGTAAAAAGCTCGATTCCGGCCGCCGTAGCTGTAGCCATAGTAATCTTCCGTGCCGGTCCCGAATATGGATGGAAACGTCTCACCATCGAAGTAAATCTTCGCGTCCCCTTCGCCCCACCATCGATGCGACGGATTGATCACGGTCAACGTATCGCCAACATAGACCCCCTTTCCTTCAATCTCGGTGTAGTTCCAATCGCGACTCGGCACCGTGCGAACCGGGTATTCATGCCGCCAGCCCGTGTGAAAGTACATGGATCGCTCATCCCAGCTCCAGTCGCGCACGCTGACCCCGAGTGACACATCGGTGTTTTCTTGAGAATAGTTGGTTAGTGTCACGGTACCCGACTGGCGGTAAGGCATGACCCAGCGACAACTCCATGTCCCATCGGCGGCCGCGGCTCGATACCATCCAACGAACGGGTTCAGCCCGATCCCCGACCCAAAGAACGCACCGACGGGGCACCAGACCGTTTGTTTGCCGTCAAATGTCGCCTTGAGCACCAGTGAACGGGTGATCTGATCGGTGTAATGGTCGAGCTTCAGGCGGATCACGCCAACCGCGGCAGGACCGTCGGGAAGTGTCACCGAACACGATTGCCCTGGTTCCAAACTCTGGTGCTGGTTTGCCGTCTGTCCACCAGGTCGATCAGCTGGATTCAGTAATCGTCGGCAGACCGTTTCGATCAGGTCGCGGTGAGCGACCAAGTCGGACATCGTAAACGTCTTGACGACCGTTCCCGGGCGATACATTTGATAGTTGAAAATGTAATAGGCCGGCGGTTTATCCGAAGTGATCTTACAGCGTTTGGCAAAGGGGATGGGCAGGTAGGAGACGGCAGAGCATTGCGAGTTGTGTGTCAACGGCTTGGGGGCAAGCGACTTCTCCGAACCGTTGAACAGGCCGTGCCAAGGACCTTCAATCGCCGGCGTGGCCGCGCCATCGAGGTAGATCCGAATCGTCCGATTCGGCTCGGTCTGCCCCTTGAGCAATCGGCGATCCGGGGTCCAGAACCGGACCAGCGCGCCGGGACCGTCATGTTCCATGACCACCCACTCACGACCGTGCCCTGTTTCTTCGATGCGCAGGAACTCACCGCGATCCGCGTTGGCGAACCATCCTTCCGCATCGCGCCGCGTGGCACGCCGATCATGGCTGCTGGCCTGGCCAAGCCGGTAATCGGTAGTCGGATAGCGGGCCACCGCGTCTCGGTCCACCATGCCGCGCAGCAGTGTCGCGAACGATATCTCTTGTGCCCGTGAATTGCCCGTGCATGCCACAAGCAAAACAACAAACAGTGCCGCGCACCCGCCGAATGTTGCAAGCGACCGACAGCTCATGAGT
>CAZSOG010000709.1:0-3852 GCA_964607555.1 uncultured Pirellulaceae bacterium
ATTTTGCGTTTGGCGGATTTGGCGATCGGCAACGGGACCGAACGGACGTGGCGGCCGAGGCTCTGGCGGCAGCGCGCCGGCACTTGGGGCGGGAGGTCGCCAACCGGCGTGTTTGGGTGGTGGGCGATACGCCACTCGATGTCCAGTCTGCGCGGGCTGTCGGAGTCGGTGCCGTGGCGGTCGCCACCGGCTGGCACGATCGAGAGGCATTGGCGGCGTCCGCCCCGGATCTGCTTCTGGATTCGCTCGAACACCCCGATGCGCTGCTGGTCAAACTCAATGGCAGCCATTAAACGCCTAGTTTATTGAACGATAGGCGAACCGGGAAGACCGTACCGATCTCGTCGCTGCCGAATCGCGTACGTCCCCTTTCACGATCCGTGTGGGCCGTTACATTACCACTACCCGCTTTTTTCGGGGTGGGGCAGGAAACCGAGTGAATCCGCGGTCGGCCGTGGCATCGGCACGGAACCGCGTCTTCACGGGCGGCACGCGCTTGACTACAGTAGTTCTATTTGGCGTTGAGTCGAGTACTTCTTCATTGCACGGACGAACGATTGCGAGTGGTGAACATGGAAATGGACAAACTGGTTTCGTTGTGCCGCCGGCGCGGCTTTCTGTTTCAATCCAGCGAGATTTACGGAGGTCTCAACGGGTTCTGGGACTACGGGCCGCTGGGGGTCGAGCTGAAACGCAATGTCAAGAATGTGTGGTGGCATGATATGGTCACCGCCCATAATGACATGGCGCGTCTGCCGGGCGCGCCGAGTCCATTCGAAATGACCGGGATCGACTGCACCATTATCATGCATCCGCAGGTCTGGAAGTGCTCGGGACACTATGATCTGTTCCATGACTACATGGTCGACTGCCGCCAGTCGAAAAGGCGCTATCGCCACGACCAGGTGCGCGGTCGCTGGGTGGAAGCCAAGGGACAGCGGATTTTCGTGGCAACCATGGCCGAAACGTCCGCGGAACAGGACGATGTCCAACGCCGTGCGCTCAAGTACTTCCACCTGCGCGGCAAAGATGCCGACCAACTGCAATGGGACGGTGACTTTCTGACGCTTCCCGAGGTCGCGGACTTGAGTCAGGTGCTCGGCCCGGACGCAAAATCGTTGGGCACGTTGACCGAACCCCGCGAATTCAACCTGATGTTCAAGACGTTCGTCGGGGCATTGGGTGGCGCGGAGAGTACCGCGTTCTTGCGGCCGGAAACCGCGCAAGGGATCTTCGTCAACTTCAAGAATGTGCTTGACAGCACACGCGTTCGAGTGCCGTTTGGGATCGCGCAGGTCGGTAAGAGTTTTCGTAACGAAATCACGCCGCGAAATTTCACGTTTCGGTCCCGCGAATTCGAACAGATGGAGATCGAGTTCTTCTGCCACCCGAGCCAGTCCAAGGAGTGGTACCAGTATTGGCGCGATCGGCGCGTGGGCTGGTACACGGCGCTCGGTCTGGCCGGCGAACGCCTGCGGTTGCGCGAGCATGACGCGGAGGAACTGAGCCATTACTCCACCGGGACGGCAGATATCGAGTACGCGTTCCCGTTCCTGCCGCCCGGCGATTTTGGCGAATTGGAGGGGATCGCACATCGGGGTGATTTCGACTTGCGCAGCCATATGGAAGGGAAGTTGGACCCGAATACACGCCCGTTGCAGCTGGAAGTGGATGCCGATGGCAAGCCACGCTGGCGCGGCAGTGGCAAGGACCTGACATATCGCGATGATTTGAGTGGCGAACGGTATATTCCCCACGTGATCGAACCGTCCGCCGGCGCGGATCGCGCGACCCTCGCTTTCTTGTGTGAGGCGTATACGGAAGACGAGGCCCCCGACGAGAACGGCAAACTGCAACGCCGTACCGTGCTCAAGTTCCACCCACGCCTCGCGCCGCTCAAAGCGGCCGTGTTTCCGCTGGTCAAGAAAGACGGGATGCCCCAGATCGCACGTGAAATCTATGCGGCGTTGAAAGCCAGTTTTCCCGTGTTCTACGATGAAAAAGGCGCCGTCGGCCGCCGCTATCGGCGCCAAGACGAGGTGGGAACCCCCTTCTGTATCACCGTCGATGGCCAAACGCTTAAGGACAATACCGTCACCGTGCGGGATCGGGATTCGCTGCGCCAGTGGCGCATCCGTGCGGATGACTGCGTCGGTGAATTGACCCGATTGCTGAAAGACGGCACGCCGTCTTGAGCGATCGAGACCGCTCATGGGACGAAACCCGTTGCACTTGAGTCAAGTGTCGGGGGCGAGTCGACGCGGTTGCGTTGCAAGGCTGCCACGGATTTGACTTGCTTGATTCGCCGATTGGTTCGATAATGAACAGCAGACGCTTGTGGCTTGCGTGAATTCCGGGATGCCCCGCCCGTGCACGGGCGGGCGTCCGTCACCGTCTGTGCTTGAGGAGTTTCAGCATGTGTGGTCGTGCCTTGTTGTATCGGCTTATTTGCGGTGCGGCGGTGCTGATGTTCGGTCCTGCCGGCGTGGAGCCGGTGTCGGCAGCGCCGCCGCCTGGATTGTCGTCACGGACGATCATGCATCATGCCCGCCCGGCCACCGGGTGGCGCCACCGGCGATATCCCGTGCATGGCGCGTATCCGAATCTTGCATGGGGGCCGCCTTGGGGGTCTTTTAGCCTGTTTATCGGCCCGGGCGTCGGCTCGTTGTCGTTCGGCACGACGGCACGTGCTTATGCGTGGTCTCGGTATGCGTATCCGGGGCTTCCGTACAACACGTATGACCCGTATGGCATCTACTATAATCCGGACACTGGGCAGAGCGAGTATTGGCTACCACCTATCTACATGCCGCCGGAGATAGCATACGGCCCGCGCGCTATCCAACGGTTCATGGGCCTGCCGCCGGCGGTCGCCATGCCCGGCGGTTCGGCCGCATCCCGCACGACACGCGCGCGCGCGCCGGACGCGGCGACGATCCGCGATCGCGTGCGGAAATCGAATCGAGTGACCCGTGACCGGGCCATGCGTTTCGTGCAATTTGGCGACGCACTTTTTCAGAAACAACGCTATCACGAGGCCGTGCAACGCTACCGCTCGGCAATCGAGGCGGCCCCGGACGTCGCGGACGCCTATTACCACCAGGCATACGCCCTGCTGGCCACCAACCGCTTTGAGTTGGCCGCCAAAGCGTTCCGGATTGCGTTGCAGTTAGATGCCGGCGTCGTGGATCGGTTTCGATTGGGTGAGCTTTACGAACATAATCTAATTGCGATGGATTCCCACCTGGAGAATCTGGCACGCAAGGCACTTGCCGAACCAGGCAACGCGGATCTGTTGATGTTGGTGGGACTTTTTTTGCACGACCGCGGCCAGCCGGACCGCGCCGCGAAGTTTCTCCAGAAGGCGCGCCGATTGGCCGGACCCGCCGCGGATTTCTTGCAGCCGTTGATCGACGATCGGGCGCCCGATCCACCCGCCGAAGAGGTGCTCGCCGGCGTCGATACCTGAGCGCGGCGCAAGCGCAGTCCACTCGGTCCACACCGTCCACGATGTCCACAAGGCGCTTCGGCATCGGCTGGTGTTTCGGTAGGCGTGCAGCCCCCCGGCTGGGCTGTTAAAACATTGGGGTTGACGCCAGAGGAACCTTATCCGGTTTTTATGCCGTTTGCCAACCGTCAGCCATGGGGACCTTACCGGGATCGATCGAAGCGCCTTGGCCGAAGGCCATATTCAACCTCTCAGGCGGCAGAAAACCGGTGCCGATCCAGTCGCTGTAACAAGCGTGTCAACCCCAACTTTTCATCACCCCAACGTGGGCTGCGCCCATAACCCAAAACGGGTGGCATCCGCCTTTGGCGGATGAGAAGCGGAGACGCACTCGTCCAATAAAT
>CAZSOG010000710.1:0-3843 GCA_964607555.1 uncultured Pirellulaceae bacterium
CGTTCCGCAGCGCTCCCGTTGTTCGCTTCGAAACATGCGCGCACGGTGCGCGCATCTGGCAGCCTAAGAATCTAACGAGGCTCCACCTCCAACCAACTGACGCGTGGCCAATTCGGAGAATATCGAATATTGAACAACGAACGGCTGACTCAATCTCTATTCTCTTTCTCTTCCCTCTTCACCACAATTGACTTGGACAGCAAGTACTGCAGATTATTCGGGTAGTCCTTGCCGATGAACGCGGCCACTCGCACGGCTTTGTCGGCGAAGTTGGCCGGCAGATGGAATGTCACGGCCAGCTGACCGACCCCTTTTGCCTTCACGATCTGTCGTTCGATGCGTTGGTTGCCCGTCACGTTTTTTAGTGTGACGGTAACCAATTGTTCACCCAAGGAGTCGGGGATCGTGTGTGGGATCGTCACGGTGATCGCCTTGCCCGGCACGATCATTCCCGGCACCAGCAATTTGATCAGTTTTGCTTGATTGCGGCGTGCCGGATTTCGCCCTCCAGGGCTCACATTACGCTTGCGTTTCTTCGCGCGCCGTACCGCCGATTCTTTGTCCACTCGAGCCATGTACGCCGCCAGAACTTCCGGTTGGTCACGGTGCCGGAATGCCTCGAGTGCGTGATCGTTGGTCTTGACCATCCAATCTTCCAGGAGTTTTCGCAGTCGCTGGACGTCCTCATGATATGCCGGATCGTTGATCAGATTGTGCAGTGCATCGGGGTCCTTCGCATAGTCGTAGAACTCTTCCACCACGCGATGGTCAAACAGCTCGACGCGCGCGGCCATGTACGAATCGTTCTGCGCCAATTGCTTCATTTTCTTATAGGTCAGCGTCCCGGTCGTCGCCGTCTTGAACATCCGTTTGCCATCGACCCATGGATTGAAAATGTAGCCAAAACGGCGTGTTTCGACACTCCGCATCGGATTGCGAAAACCGCCGGCGTTCTCATTGTATTCCTTGATGATCATGTCCCGCCCATCCTGCGGCTTCCCATCCAAGAGCGGCAAGAACGAGCGGCCATCAAGCCCGTCCGGATGTGCAATGCTGGCAATATCCAGAAGGGTCGGCAGCAGGTCCACCGCGGAGATCATATGCCGGTCGTCCACGGAATCCGGTGTCACTCGATTCGGCCAGCGGACGATCCATGGCGTTCGCGTGCTGTGGTGATAGACGGCCGTTTTGGCGAACGGAAACGGCATCCCGTGATCGGACAGAAACGTCACAACCGTATTATTCTGCTGGTCCGCTTCGCGCAATGCTCTCAAGATTTCGCCGACGCAATCATCGGCCCGGCGCACCGACGAAAAGTAATGGGCGAGTTCTTTGCGCACGATCGGTGTGTCGGGCAAGAACCCCGGGACCGGGACCGCGGCCGCCGTGAACACGCGCGACGGTTTGTTCGGATCGTCCACCTCGATCCCGTGTTTGTCCATCGCATAGAACGGCTTATGCGGGTCGGAGACATTGATAATCAGACAGAACGGTTTGCCCGCCTTTTGACTCGCCTCGATACCGATTTTCGTCGACTCGTAGTAGGAATGGACGTTCTTCGGCTGGGCTCTTTCACCGTTGGCCGTGTCCAATATCAAGTCCCACGCGTACGGTGAATAAGGTGTGCTGTGGCTGACCTTCCCGCGGATGGCCGTAAAGTAACCAGCCCCTTTCATCAGATCGCACAGCACCGGATAGTCCGGATCCTTGACCTGGTAAAAACCCTCCACTCGATTGTTATGCGGATAGCGGCCGGACAACATCACATTGCGTGACGGCATGCAATTGCCGACTTGAACATGCGCATATTGAAAACGCAGTCCTTCGGCCGCCAGACGATCGATATTCGGCGTCGTTTCCGGCAACGGGCAGCCGAACGCGCCAACCGAGTCGCAATTCATATCATCCACGGTGATGAACAGAATATTTGGCCGCGCCGCGGACGCCGTTGGGCATCCGACGGCAACCGCCATAAGTCCCAAGAGTGGCAGTACAGAAAATGCCGAACGTCGCATCATTGTGTTTCTCCACGGTAGTCAACATGAATCCAGAGGTTGTCAAACAATTGTCCCGGCAAAATGTCGATCCGCTGCTTCGACGTGCTTGGAGGTCCGTCGTAGGCTGTTGAAAAGTCGCTATTGCAGCACAATATGTTTCTTCCGGTTTTCCTGTGGTTTGTTAGCAGCCAACCATTTGGAACATACAGAGATCATTCGAAAAGCCTTGGCCGAAGGCCCTATTCAACCTCGACAGCGGCAGAAAACCGGTGCCGATCCAGTCGCTGTAACAAGTGTGTCAACCCCAGCTTTTCATCACCCTAGATCCGTCGTGCATTTCTATTCACGGCTGGTTCAATCTTCGGCACGGCTGCCGTCACCGCACATTTTAACGATTTTCGGATCGAATTGCGCGACGATTTCGACCAGATCGGACTGTCTTTGCATCACCTCGCGGATATCCTTGTAGACACCCGGGACTTCGTCGGCACCGGCCGAGAGGACTCGAACTCCCTTCTTGGCCAGGTCGTTCCGCACCGCATTCCAGCGAAATTTATCCTTGGCTTTTTTGCGCGACATGCGGCGGCCCGCACCGTGGGATGCCGAGTCCAACGACGCGGGGTTCCCCTTCCCCCGCACGACAAAGGCCGGATCGGCCATCGAACCGGGAATCACGCCCAGGACACCCCGCGCCGCCGGCGTGGCCCCTTTTCGGTGCACGACCAGCTCCCGGTCACCGTGCACCTCCTTCCATGCGAAATTGTGATGATTCTCCACTCCACCAATAATGCGCGCGCCAAGCAATCGTGCGACATTCCGATGGATCACGTCGTGATTGGCCGCCGCATAATCACCCATGAGGTTCATGGCAGCCCAGTACTCCTGGCCTTCCTGACTGTCCAAGTCGAGCCACGCGAGTCGTGCCAAATCGCGAAACTTGGACGACAGTCGCGCCCGCGCGATCGCACTGTAAGTGGAACAGACGGCGGCGCCCGTTCCACGACTCCCGCTGTGCGTAAGCAGCGCCACGAACCGGCCCGCATCCAAACCAAGGTCCGCGTCATCTTCGGAAAGCGTCAACACACCGAACTCGGCAAAGTGATTTCCGGATCCGGACGTGCCAAGCTGACGCCAGGCAAGGTCTTTCTTCTCGCGCGTGATTCGACTCACGGTCCAATCGCGGTCCATCACAGCGTGCGTCTGCGGCTGCCGGTACTCGACGCCGACACCGAATCGCGTACCACGCTCCAAGGCATCTTCATGTTGCCCGGCCCGCTTCTCCAGCAACTCCGGCGGCAAGTCGAGTACGCTCAGCTTCATGCGACATGCGATGTCGACGCCCACGGCATACGGGATCACCGCGTTCTCACATGCCAGGACACCACCGATCGGGAGCCCGTACCCGACATGGGCGTCCGCCATCAGAGCGCCCGCCCGCGCCGGAGGCACGCTGCATGCCTGACGCATCTGGGCATGCGATCCCTTTTCAATCTGGTCGTCGCCCCACGTTCGATACGGCACTGGCGCCGGACGCACAAATTCGCGATCCGCGATCAATGACCGCGCCAAGCCACCAAACGCATCGTCGGTCACGAACGACTCAGGGTCCCCAACCACCGCCTTGATCCGCCGCTTCAGGTCCTTGCCCTTCAGCGTCTTCGTTCGAGCAACCTGCTGAATCGCCGTAATTGCCTCGCGCACGCAGTCGTGCGGCACGCCGAGCTTTTGTAGCTGACGACTGTTCATGGTCGCTCCTTGAAAGGAAAATAAGAAATTAAAAATTAAAAATTAAAAATAAGAAATAAGAAATAAGAAATAAGAAATAAGAAATAAGAAATAAGAAATA
>CAZSOG010000711.1:0-3830 GCA_964607555.1 uncultured Pirellulaceae bacterium
GTGCGGCCGGTCGCGCCGACCGACGAACAGAGCCGCGTGCTGCACCGCACCATACAGGCGGTCACTCACGATGTCGAGCACCTCGAATTCAACAC
Source organism: uncultured Pirellulaceae bacterium (assembly GCA_964607555.1). Lineage (GTDB taxonomy): Bacteria > Planctomycetota > Planctomycetia > Pirellulales > Pirellulaceae > JAJSAJ01. The sequence goes on from CAZSOG010000711.1 coordinate 96, forward strand.
GGCGATCGCGCGCATGATGGAGTTCGTCAACTACTTCACCAAGCAGGAGGTACGTCCCCAGTCCGCGATGGAGTCGCTCGTGCTTCTGTTGGCGCCCTTCGCGCCGCATATCTGCGAAGAACTCTGGCAGGTCCTTGGCCATGACGTGACACTCGCCTACGAAGAGTGGCCGTCGTACGATGAATCGTTGACGCGTGATGAAGTGATTGAAGTTCCCGTCCAGGTGGGCAAGAAAATCCGTGCGCGCATCCGCGTCCCGGCCGATGCCACGCAGGAACAACTCGAGACGGCCGCGCGATCGCACGACAAGATTGCGGCACTTCTCAAGGAAAAGAAAATCGTGAAGACTATTATTATCCCGGGGCGTCTGGTCAACTTCGTGGTGAAATAGCCGCGCGGACGCGTCGCGGGGCTCAACATGAAAGGAAGAAGTCAGCCATGAAAAACATGATCACCCTGGTCTTGGGGGGCGGGCGTGGCACGCGACTCTATCCACTCACGAAATACCGGTCCAAGCCGGCCGTCCCCTTGGCCGCGAAATACCGGTTGATCGACATCCCGCTATCCAACTGTATCAACAGCGGCCTGAACCGCATCTATGTCCTGACCCAATTCCTGTCCGTCAGCCTGCACCGGCACATCCGGCTCACTTACCGGTTCGATCCGTTTACCGGCGGGTTTGTCGAGTTGCTTGCGGCGCAACAAACCGCCGGGACCGGAACCGACTGGTATGAGGGAACGGCCGATGCGGTGCGCAAGAATCTGAACTACCTGCGGCAACCCGGGATTCAATATGTACTGATTCTTTCCGGCGATCAACTCTATCGGATGGACTATCGCGACATGCTCCGCACGCACGTCGAGTCAGGTGCGGAGGTCACGATCGGCACCTTACCGGTTACGCGCGCGGCGGCTTCGGGGCTGGGCGTCATGCGTGCGGACGCCAGTGGCCGCGTGCTCGGATTCCTGGAAAAGCCGAAGAAGGACGACGAGATCGACATGGTTCGCATGGATCCCGAGTGGTTCCAACGCCATGGAATTCACCGCGCTGGTTGCGAGTGCCTCGCAAGCATGGGGATCTACATCTTCAATCGTGATTTTCTGGTCGATGCGTTGAGCAAGACGGAGTATCAGGATTTCGGCAAGGAGGTGTTCCCGGCGGCCGTGCATTCACGTCACGTCCAGGTCCACTTGTTCGACGGATACTGGGAAGACATTGGGACGATCCGCGCGTTTTATGACGCGAATCTGAGCCTTGCGGGGCCCAATCCGCCGTTCCACCTGGCCTCGCCAACCGCTCCCGTCTACTCGCGCGCTCGGTTCTTGCCGCCGTCCCAGCTGCAGGGCGCGACCGTCCGTGACAGCCTGCTCGCGGAAGGCTGCCGTATCGGCAAGGGGGCCGTGATTGAAAACAGCGTGATCGGGCTGCGCTGCGTCATTGGCGAGGGCGTCACGATTCGCAATTCCGTTATCATGGGGGCGGACTACTACGAGTCCATCGATGGCGGAGGCACCGACGCGGATCCGACGTGGCCGGAGATCGGAATCGGCGCGGGTACCGAAATCGAGGGCGCCATCGTTGACAAGAACTGTCGCATCGGCCGCAATGTGCGCGTGATCAACCAGCGTGGAGTGGACGACAGCGGTGACGTCGAGGACTGCGTTATTCGCGATGGCTTGCCGGTTGTGGTTAAGGATGCCGTGTTGCCCGACGGTTGGATTATGCACCGATAATTAGAAGACTCTGACGCATGCAGCCTGACATCGATAGCGAGAATCCCGCATTGGGCGATCCGTCCACGTATGCGTGCCGCCCGTGGTGGCGGCGATGGTGGCCATGGTCCGTCATCGGGTTGCTGCTGATTGCGTGCGGGGCGGTCTTCGCGGATTGGTGGCAATGCGTGCCGGACACGGTACAGGCAACGTACGTGGGACGCGCGGCGTGCGCCGACTGCCACGCCCCGGAAATGAAGCGCTTCGCCGGCTCGGATCACGACCGGGCGATGGACATCGCGCGCGACGACACCGTCCTGGGCGATTTTAACGACGTCGAATTCACGCATCACAACATCACGTCGCGTATGTTTCGCCGGGACGGGAAGTTCATGATTCGCACGGAAGGCCCGGACGGCAAAATGGCCGATTTCGAGGTCAAGTATGTATTTGGCGTGCGGCCGTTACAGCAATACATGGTGGAATTTGACCGTCCCAAGGACATGCCCGCCAATCAAGTTGCTCGACTCCAGGTCCTGCGTGTGTCTTGGGATACGGAAAAACAGAAGTGGTTTTACATGCCGCCTCCGGACGTTCCCGAGCAGATGGACCCGAGCGACCCGTTGCATTGGACGGGCGTGGGACAGCGGTGGAACAACATGTGTGCCTACTGCCACTCGACCCATCTACGGAAAAACTATGATGTCAAGACGCGTATCTACCACACCACGTTCGCCGAAATCGACGTGAGTTGCGAAGCGTGCCACGGCCCGGGCAGCGTGCACGTGCAACTGGCGCGACGGCGTTCGCTTTTTTGGGATCGAAAACGAGGCTACGGCCTGACCGGCCTCAACGGGCCCGATCCACATGTGCAGATCCAGGCATGTGCCCCGTGCCATTCCCGGCGCCGCGTGATGTACCCCGACTTCCAACCGGGGGACAATTACTATGATTTCTTCAGTAACGAACTGCTCCGCGAGGCCACCTATTTCGCCGACGGACAGATCAAGGATGAAGACTATGTGTTCGGCTCTTTCATCCAGAGCAAGATGTACCACAACGATATTCGCTGCACCGATTGTCATGATCCGCACGCGGCCCGGCTCAAGCACGAAGGCAACCAGGTCTGCACTTCATGCCACCAACACAGTGGCGCCAAATATGATTCGGAGGCACACCATCATCACAAGATGGGCACCCCGGGCGCTGCGTGTCCGGAATGTCATATGCCGGAAACCACTTATATGGAAGTCGACCCGCGGCGCGATCACAGCATTCGCATCCCACGCCCGGATCTGAGCGTTGCCCTTGGTTTACCGAATGCGTGCACGCGCTGCCATTTGACCGATGCCAAGATCCCCGCCGCGCGGCGCGCCGAACTGAAACAATATCGTGATTGGATCGATGCGGCACGCAGTGGTGACTCGACCGTCCAAGCCGAACTCAAACGTCTGGACCAATGGTCGCTCGACGCGGTCCACAAATGGTATGGGAAAACGAAATGGCCACGTCATTTTTCTTACGCCATCGTCGCCGGTCGCAAGAACGAACCCGGCGCCGGCGATCTGCTGGCCGACGTGGCGGCGAACCGGAAATGGCCTGGTATCGTGCGTGCCACGGCAATCCTACAACGTGGTCGATTGTCGCGAGTTCCCGATCTATCGGCGGAAACGCGTGCGTTGCATGACCCCGATCCGCAGGTTCGGATGGCGGCCGTGGACCGGTTCTTTGACTACTTGCCCAACGTCGGAAGCCGGCCCTTGTCAAGCCGCGATCTGGATGGATTAGCCAACCAGGTGGGTCCGATCGTGCGGCAACTTATTCCGCTCCTGACCGACGCTCGACGCAACGTCCGCGCCGAAACCGGCCGCGTATTGGCGCGCGTTCCACCCCAGTTGATTAACCGACTGCTCAACGGCCAACAACGTGATGATATGGACCGTGCCGTTCAGGAGTACATCGCCGGCGTCAGCGAGTCAAGCGATCGCGGCGGCGCTCATATGTCACTGGGCGTGCTGTACG
>CAZSOG010000712.1:0-3826 GCA_964607555.1 uncultured Pirellulaceae bacterium
CCGGCAGAGCGGCGGGGGGGGCCAGCTTGGCCGGGTGGCGCCAACTGGGGCAGCGCGCGACGACCGGCTCCACCCGTGCTCAGTTCCGTCATGCTGCTACGTGACAACCAGAACACGTTGTCGCGCCGATACCTTGGCTGGCGTGTGTCGCAGTGGCGGTGATGGGCCACCGAATTGTCGGTTTGGCAGCACATTCCGCCCCTGACTCGGCGCCGCGGCAACGCCTGTTCCAGCAGGAGGTCGGAACGTGCCAAGTCCAATTATTGCGTCACTCGACCCCACGATCGCGGGGGTCATCAGCGCGCTGATTGCTGCGACTTTCACCTTTATTGTCGTCAAATTCTTGGATCGTCTTCGCAAGAAGGACGCCGAGACGGAAGCGCACAACATTATTGAGCGTGCGCAACGGGAGATCGTCGATCGCAAGCGTGAGGCGGAGCTGGAGATCAAGGAACGGGCGCTCCAGGAAAAAACACGCACGGAAGAAGAACTGTCGCGCGCGCGCGACGAGCTACGGGAACGCGAGCGGCTGCTCGACAAACGCCAGGAAGCGATCGAATCGCAGGGCGATGACCTGCGCAAGCAGGAGCGCATTGTCGAGGGGACGCAGCGCCGTCTGGCCGAGCGATTGGAGGACACGAATCGCCGCAATGAGGAACTGTCCAAGTTACTCGATTTGCAGCGTCAGACCCTACATGACTTGAGTGGCTTGAACCGCGAAGAGGCGGAAAACCGTTTGCTGACCATGCTGGACCAGGAGCTCACGCAAGAGACCGGGGCGATCATTTTGCAGCACGAGAAGCGGATGAGCGAACGCTGTGACTTGATCGCTCGGGACATGATTCTGACGGCGCTGCACCGGTACGCGGCCGCGCACACCGCCGAGAGCACGACCAGCACGGTCGATATACCGAACGATGAAATGAAGGGCCGGATCATCGGTCGCGAAGGACGCAACATTCGCGCTTTCGAGAAGGTGACCGGCGTGGATGTCATCATCGATGACACGCCGGGCGTGGTCATTGTCAGCGGGTTCGATCCCGTCCGCCGCGAGGTCGCGCGGCAGTCGCTGGACAAGCTGATCGCGGACGGTCGGATCCACCCTTCGCGGATCGAGGAAATCGTGGCGGAGACCGAAAAGGAGATCGACCAGTTCGTGCGCCGCAAAGGCGAGGAAGCGGCGCAAGAAGTCAACGTGCATGGCTTGCATGAGCGTCTGACCTATATGCTCGGCCGGATGTACTTCCGTACCAGTTACAGTCAGAACGTGCTGCGGCACAGCATCGAAGTCGCATTCCTGACCGGCATGATGGCCGAGATGATCGGCCTCAACGGCGATCTCGGACGCCGCTGCGGTTTACTCCACGATATCGGCAAGGCGGCCGACCATGAACTGGAGGGCGGGCACCCGAAGATCGGTGCCGATTTACTCAAACGGCACGGCGAATGTGCCGAGGTGGTCCATGCGGCACTCGGGCACCATGACGAGATCATCACCAACTACCCGTACACGATGCTCGTGGCGACCGCGGACACATGCAGTGCTTCACGCCCCGGCGCGCGCCGGGAGTCGCTGGAACGTTACATACGCCGCATGGAAGAACTGGAATCGATCGCCAGTGGGTTCACGGGCGTGGAACAGGCGTTCGCCATTCAGGCGGGGCGTGAACTCCGCGTGATCGCCAGCGCTCGGGACACGGACGATGCCAAGGCGGCCAAGATATGTCGGGACATCGCCAAAGCATTCGAGGAACAGCTGACCTATCCTGGCGAGATCAAAGTGACGGTTGTGCGCGAGTCCCGCTTCACGGAACTGGCGCGCTGACCGGCAGTCCATCCCGGAACACGCGTTCGCGGGCTTGAAGAGGTGCGAGAATCCACGTGAATATATTGTTGATTGGCGACATCGTGGGGAGACCCGGCAAACGCATCGTGCTGCGGGCGCTGCGCGGCTTGCGGCAACGTGAACAGATCGATCTGGTGGTGGCCAACGCCGAGAACGCCGCCGGCGGGTCGGGTCTGACCCCGAAAATCTATGGCGAGCTGATGCGGGCCGGCGTCGATTGCGTGACCATGGGCGATCATATCTATCGTCGACGCGAAATCGAGGAGGTGTTGACGCGCGAATCCAACATCGTCAAACCGGCCAATTTTCCGACGGCCGCCCCGGGCCGTGATTGGGCGGTCGTGCAGGCGGCCAACGGCGTTCCGGTCGCCGTCTTCAGCCTCCTTGGACGACTGTTCATGCGGCCGGTCGACTGTCCGTGGACGCGCGCCGATCAAGTTCTTGAGCAAATCCCAAACGATGTCGTCGTCCGCATCGTCGATTTCCGCGCCGAAGCAACGAGCGAAAAACAATTGATGGGACGGCACCTGGATGGCCGTGTCACCGCCGTGCTGGGCACGCACACGCACGTGCCGACCGCGGACGAGCGCATCTTGCCCGCGGGGACGGCGTTCCAATGTGACATCGGCATGACGGGACCGTGGGAGAGCATCATCGGCCGGGATATTGATCGTGTCGCACACACGACGATCACTTTTCAGCCAACGTTTTTCCAAGTCGCGAAAGACGATGCGCGCATCGGCGCGACGCTCGTCAGCGCCGATCCCGAAACCGGCAAGGCGCTCGCGATTCGACGCATTCTCGTCGATGAAGCCGAAGCCGACCAGTTGGAAAAGCTGGCCGGCGGCAAGACGCTCGCACCGCAACCAGCCAGCAATCAGTGAGCGTAGGCGGCGGCATCGCGCGCGAAATCGGACTGCATGTCGTAGTCGTAGAAGTTCTTGCCGATCTCCTCCGCCAATAACCGGATGAACGTGCGTTGAAATGAACCCACTTGCGTGCTCATCGTCGGAATCGCGTGTGTCGACGGGAACGTATAGTCCGGATTGGCCGTGCGAAAGACCTCTTTCCCACCGCGCGTGATGTCGTAGACTGTCGTGGTCACATCCGCGTGCCCCTGCAACAACGTCTGGCTCTTGTGCAAGCGAAACGCGGATACTTCGATCGCGACCACCATGTCCGCCTTCACGCCCTGACCGATCTCGGCAAAATCCGTCTCATCCCAGTTGTTCGTGTCCATCCAGTCGCTCACCTCTTCTTGGCGGACCACGTCGATCTCGTCCACGTTGCCGCGCAGAATCCGACCGACTTCGTCGGCAATCATCGTCGACGTGGCACCGTCTCCATATGCCGTCGGGTCCATCATGCAAACCACGGCGACGCGCCGACCGCCAAGTCCGTTGTAGCGCGCCGGAATCTTCGGCCCATCTCCGTAAGCTAACTGATACAGGACGGCACACCCCGTGCCATACATCACCAGGGGTACACACACGACGAGCCACATCCAAAGCGTTGGTCGACAGCGTAAGCGACGCATGATCACTCCATTGATCAGCGAGTGTGATGAGAGAGCCACCGCGCACGGTCGCTCGGGAAAGGCGGACACTACCACAGACCCGACCGGCGTCGCAAGACGGATTTCGTAAGAATTTCGGCCCGAAAGGTGTCTCATGAGGTTACACCGCCAACCAACTGAAGGATCCCCAGGCCGTGACGGCTCGGAGAGCCGCTCTACCTGCGGCGTCCAAAAAAACAATCCGCGGCGCTGCCCGACATCCAGGTGGGCGGCACATGTAGGTCGGTTTTCCAAACCGACCGCGCGCAACCCAAATCGCATGCCCCTCGGCACTTCCCCCACGCCCCACCGAGCAACTCAAGTCCCTAGTTGGACAGCGCCACTTTGTATGTCACGCATGGCGCAAGTCACTACAATCGAGGGAGTTACGCCCCCGCCCACCTTGTGTGGGTGGAGCGCATGAT
>CAZSOG010000713.1:0-3825 GCA_964607555.1 uncultured Pirellulaceae bacterium
CTAGGCAACGCCACCGCTGTCGAGCAGCTTCTTCAATTCCGGCCACGGTCGAGTGTTCGCGACATCGGCGGCGGTGAGGCCGCCGCGGCGCGCTTGCAGGACGCCAAATCGCATGACCTCCAAGCCGTCCGTGTCGTGCGCGTCGGTATTGATGACGATCGGCACGCCACGTTGTCGGGCCGCCATGCAATGAATGTCACTTAAATCAAGCCGCGCTGGATGGGCGTTCAATTCCATCATCTTTCCATATCGGGCCGCCGCCGCCAAAACCGCGTCCATATCGACGTCGTATGCCGCCCGCCGGTTGAGTAGCCGGCCGGTGGGATGGGCAATGGCGGATACGTGCGGATTGGCCAACGCACCAATCAGCCGCTGGGTAATCTTCGCACGCGGTTGACGCTGGCCATAGTGGATGCTGGCAACAACCCAGTCAGCGTGGGCAAGCACGTCGTCTGGCAGATCCAACGCGCCATTCTCCAGAATATCCAGCTCGATCCCTTTCAACACGTGGAACTCTTGCCCGAGCCGCCCGTTCAGCGCATCGATCTCGGCCCACTGCTGGAGCAACCGTTCGGGGTCGAGGCCGTGTGCCATCGTGACACGTTGCGAGTGATCGGTGATGGCAACATAATCCAGTCCACGCCGGCGGGCCGCGTCGACCATCTCCTCGAGCGTCGCCAGCCCGTCGGTTGCCGTGGTATGCATGTGCAGATCACCCCGAATCTGTGCCAACTGCACCAGCTCGGGCAACTGGCCGGCATCCGCCCAATGGAATTCCTGGCGCGCTTCACGTAACTCGGGCGGGATCGTCGGCAATTCCAACGCCTGGTAAACATCCGCTTCCGCGCGCCCCGCGATGTAATCCTGCGTCTCACCATCCACGCGAAACACGCCGTATTCATTGATCTTCAGGCCGCGCTGCCTGGCCCGCCCGCGCAGTTCGACGTTATGCTCCTTGGAACCCGTGAAATACTGCAACGCGGCGCCAAAGGACTGGTCGGGAACCACACGCAGATCGACCTGGAGTCCGGTATCGAGTCGTATCGACATCTTGGTTTCACCGCGAACCAGCGTCTCGGCGTACGCCGGCAGACGTGCAAAATGCGTCATCACCTCGGCCGCGCAGGAAGAGACAACCAGAACGTCGAGATCGCCAACCGTTTCCTTACCGCGTCGGTAGCTGCCCGCGAATGCCAGTCGATCAACTGCTTGGCATGTATCGAAATGGACACGGATCTGTTGCACGATTTCGTCGGCGGTCGCCCAGTAGATCCGGTCGCCGGCCGATTGGGCGAGACCGATCCCCTTCAGAATCATGGCTTCCGTCTTGGCGCCAAACCCCTTCAGCGCGGAGACCGCGTGACGCTCGCATGCCGCTTGCAATTCGGCCAACGTCGCGATGCCCCGCTGCCGATACAAGACCGCTGCCTTCTTGGGGCCCAATCCGGGGACCCGCAACAACGTCAACACACTTTCCGGGATCTCTTCAAGAAGCTGATCCAATTGCGGGAGCCGCCCGGTGCGCAACAGTACCGCACATTTTTCCGCCACTGATTTGCCGACACCATCGATTTCCGTGAGCTTCTTCGGATCCTCGGCGAAAATTTCGGCCACGGAAACCGGGTGCGTCCGGAGCGCGCGGGTCGCGTTCCGATAGGCACGGATGCGAAACGCATTGGCGCCTTGGAATTCGAGGAGGTCCGCCAGTTGGTCAAGGCGGTCGGCGATTTGCGAGTTACTTAGCATGGGACCACCAGCGGGGATCAGATTCTCAGGCTGCCACCTGCGCGCGCCGTGCGTGCACGTTTCGAAGCGACGGGCGGGAGCGCGACCGAAGGAGGGCGTACTCCCTTGTGCGTTGCGGGCCTCCCGCATGAAATTGAGTTCTTGGTATCGGGACAAACATACGATTCTTGGTGCGTGCTCAAGGAACGGCCATGGGTGAACGCGGCGCGCATCGCGCGTCACATATGGAGCTCGACAATGTCCTTGTCGTGCAATACGTAGTCTCCTTTCACCACGGTACCGGCGTGGACGTGGCTGCCCCACACACGCGCGTTCTTCAGATTCCTGGCAAAATCCTTGTGGATCAACTCGGCGACGTCCAAGAGCGTGCCGCCACGACGAATCGTGTACGGACGATCCAAGTCGGCCTGTTTCTTGTTGGGCAGTTTCGTATAGACACGTACCACATCCATGCTGTGATAGATCGCGTCACGCAAGTCCTCCAATCCGGTCCCGTGCAGCGCGGATATCCGGTATTCAGGAAAATCGAGCGCTAGGAACTCGTGGAGTAACGCGAGTCGATCAAGAGCTTCGTCCACATCAATTTTGTTCGCAACCAGATAGGTCTTGGTGAAGGCGAGCCCGACATCGTTCGCATCCAAGTAGGACTCGCGTGCCAGCCGCGTCCGTGTCTGGTTGAGGTGTTCCAACGCGCCTTGGAGCAGTTCAATACCGTCGTCACTGCCGAGGTCGACCAGCAGCAGCACGAGGTCCGCGCCGCGCACGAGTGACAATGTATTTGGCTCCAGCACGTCAGCGGAAATCGCGGGCGTATCGATAAGTTGCACCATGACATCTTCCCACGCCATCATGCCGGGCACCGGCTCGCGGGTCGTGTACGGGTAGGCCGCCACCTCCGGCGTCGCGCGCGTCAGACGGCACATCAGTTGGCTCTTGCCCGCGTTGGGCGGTCCGGCCAGAACGGCACGCCCGGCCCCCTGATGGGGAATGCGAAAGCCCGCCCCGTGTTTGCTTGAACTCCGTTTCTGTTGCTGGAGCTCCTTCTTGGTCTTGCTGATTCTATGCCGCAGTTCCGCTTGCAGCTTGTCCGTCCCCTTGTGTTTGGGCAGCTCGCGCAGCATCTCCTGCAAACAATCGAGTTCCTCGTCGAGCGTCGACGCACGCCGGTACGCTTGTTCCGCCTTCAAATACTGTTGCGTCAAATTCGCGGGCATTTCTTGGCTCACCAGCTCCGAGTGATGATACGGTCTTCCGCGGCATTGGCAACGGACAACGCTCGTTGCTCAAAATATACGGTCGACCGTCGATCGGCAAGCCGTTTCCCGCGCGCGCCAGGTTGCAACCACTGACTCTGCCACCGTTTGACCAGTGAATGCAAGACCTACGGAAAAACAGGGGCCTAACGCAATGGCAGTCCCAAACTGACTCTGGACGATTCGTCCTGAACGCATAAGCTACTTCTTCGTGGACTTCTTCTTAGCAACCGTTCCGAAGCGCGCGGATCTGTTGCGGCACCATCGGCCCGTGGCATGTTGGACGAGGGGGGGAAGTCGAAACACGGCTTCCGGCGTTTGCGAGACTCTCCGGACGTGCTAGAATGGGGCACGGCATCATCTCCTGTGCGAATGGGTTTCGGTGATGTCATTGACACCCGCTCATGGGCTTGGGCGGGTGTTTGCACTGGCACGACAGCCCGTCAGAAATGCCGATAGGTGTCGAAAACGGTATCAACGTAGCAATATTGAAATTCTGCCTTCGATCGTAAGTCACTGGCAGTCAACAACTTGGATGGGTGGCCGAGTGGACGAAGGCGGCAGTCTTGAAAACTGCTGTACCCTTGCGGGTACCCCGGGTTCGAATCCCGGCCCATCCGCTTTTCTTTCCGGTCGACCACGTGTCGCACCGGCCTTTGCCGGCGGCCGCATGCCGGATTTACAAGCCCGCCGCGTTGGCGATCACGCCTCGGCAATGCCGCTCAGCCGGCCCGTGGCCGATACCCTGGGATCGGCCGATGAGACCCCTTATGGGCCGGAAGTTGTTGCACTTGAGTCAAATTCTGAAAACGAGATTCAGTCACTC
>CAZSOG010000714.1:0-3816 GCA_964607555.1 uncultured Pirellulaceae bacterium
GCCTCGGCCACGTCAGCCAGACCGCCGGTCTTCGCAAAGGGCGAGGCTTCGCTCATGGCAAACAAAAAATGCAATGCGGCACTCGATGTGCTCGAGAGTCCCGCACGAGGCACTTGTAAGATACAAATTGGTAATTCGAATCTGGCCCGGTTGATCCACGATCTATTTGCTACGAAGCGGACCAGCGGTATTCATCGTACGCGTTGGAAACGAAGTCCCGCCATGGTTCTTGATTGCGCCAGCGCCGAAATCTGTTTTCGCTTCGTTGGTTTGCCACTCTTATATATATATGATCAACGCGGTCAGCCCCATCGGTTCAGCGCGGCCTGAACCGCGAATTTCGGCAATCAATGTATTCCTCGCGCTTTGACCTACCGCTGTAAATCGACAGTTCATGCCCGCCGTCCCAGCGGATCTGGCCAGCTGGGACGGCTTCCTCGCCAAAACGTAACGACCGGTAGGGTTTTGGCATTTTTTCATCTTAGGAACATGCCGAGCCGAAAGTCCCGAGAGCTCCGGCACGCCCGGCGCGCACAAAATCAACCAACCGTTGCACGAGCGGACACGTCGCTTGCCACGTCGAATCACGTTGAATTAGCGGTGTTCCAGTCGACACGACATCATCACCACGGTTTGGGTCCTGCGTGAACTACCTCTAACGGGCTATGTGTTAGTAGCCTCCGTAATCGATCGAATTCAGCCAAGGGACCAAATACATGCGGCAGTCCGAGAGGGAACGGATCGTCGCCAACGGATTTTTCCAGGCGCACGGTGCGGTGCAGCAGGGTGCGTGGTCCGAAGGGTCGCAACTACCTTTCCCAGCAGATAACATCAACCGGATAACACCAACGTAGCCGTTCACAGTTCGTAAGAGGCTTAACCGCAGATGAACGCGGATAAACGCGGATATCTATATGGGAAAGCGTTGTTTTCTTGCTCTGTGTCGGACATGGCAACGATCGTTTTTTCAACTTCGCCAGCAGCACACTTGTTTGCATTATCTGCGTTCATTTGCGTTTATCTGCGGTTTTCAGGCTTCCGGGTCGTGAACAGCTACACTTCAACAATAACATTTTCGTTTGGTGATTTATGGCCGAGGCTCCGTTACCGTTCGATGAACAGCGTCCCGAGACGCTTCCGGCTTATGAATTCGTTGTGCGCGCCGAGGGCGCTTTGGTGGGTACGGCGGCGACGATCGGTGTCAAGAATACGGGTTTGGACGTTTATCTTGATGGAGGTGTCGTCGCCCACTACGACCTGCAGGGCCGGCTGCTACGTGTCGCCGATCCACCTCTGCAATGGCGCCGTGGATTATCGCACCGAACCCTCCAGCTACGGCGCTGCGACGGCGGCGGATTCGAAACGCGTCTACTCGACGACTCGGAATGTGACGCGTTGTTGGACCGCATGAGTGATCAGCTACGGCCGATCGCGGCGAGTATTCGTGCCGATCGTTGCACGGTATTACGATGTGCCGCCGGCACGCGCTGCGACCTGGAGACGTTGGATCGGCTTGTGCAATCGGCGGCTAGTTTCGATTCCGTCGGTGCACGCGCGGATGCGGCGGCATTTCAGAGGATCTACGGAGATGTTCCGATCCTTCCCCCTGATCAGTACAACGCGCTGGCGCTGATGGCGACCGATGGTTGCCACTACAATCGGTGCACGTTCTGCGGCTTCTATCGAAAAACGCGGTACCGCAGAAAAGACCTGGCGGAATTTCAGCAGCATGTACAAGAGGCGATCAAGTACCATGGCATGGGCCTAACGCGTCGGCGCGGGATCTTTCTCGGACAGGCGAATGCGTTGATCGGTGACGCCGACTGGCGAGCGTCGATTTTCCGAATCGTGAATTCGCAGTTTGAGTTTCCGGCGGACGGCAGCGGGGCGCACGGGCCTTCGTGGTGGCGGGGGTCGGTGCGTCGATTTGTCGCGATCACGGCATTCCTGGACGCATTTTCCGGAGTGAACATTTCGGCAAGGCAATTCGCGGCCCTTCGTGCATTGAATTTGCGCCGCGTACTGATCGGCATGGAAAGCGGCGACATCGGGTTGCTCCGGTGGCTCAAGAAACCAGGCACTCCGGACCAGATCTTGAAAACGGTGCGCACGGCCAGGGCGGGTGGCGTGAAGATCGGTGTGATCGTCCTGATTGGGGCGGGCGGCGCGCGGTTTGCCGAGGACCACATTCAGCAAACGGTGCGGCTGATTCGCGCCATGCAACTCGAATCGGGTGACTACGTGTACCTGTCACCACTGGTCCACGCGTCCGGCACGGAATATACTGATCGTGCCGCGCGCGAGGGGATTCGACCGCTCGGATCCGCTGAGATGGCGGAACAGGAACGCCGGATGCGTGCCGGGTTGGCTGCGTCGCCAACACGAAACGGTCCCTACGTGGCGCATTATGAGGTCGCGCATTTCATTTATTGATGGTTTCATCCGTTTTCGCGGTGCGCGCCGTGACTCCGTGCGATCTTCGTCCGGCGTTTGCGTGGGACCCGCGCGCGAGTCCGCGGATCGGACGGAGTCTCGCAGCGCGCGGATCCCGTTGTTCCACGAGAGGACGAAGCGGCATAAGCGGCGCAAGCCGTGTCACGTGGCAGGCCGGCAGAATCCGACTTTTACTCAGCGACCACGTGGTATTTCATCGATTGTTTCCGATACCGCGCGTTGATAAAACCACTCGTGTTCTTGAGTGCTATGGTTGCATAGCAGTTGACTAGACTATTTGTGCAGTAGAAGGGAGCGAGGAACCATGGGGCAGCACGGATATCGAGCCTTGGTGGTTGACGATGAGATGCTCGTGCGCGATCTCACCACCCGTGCCCTCTCGCTCGAGGGAATCGATTGCAATAGCACGGCGGACGGTGCGGAGGCCCTGCAATTGCTCAAACGCCAGTCATATGATGCGGTGGTCACGGATCTGCGCATGCCGAACACGCACGGGCATGCGCTGGCGGTGCAAGTTCTGGCACGCGAGAACCCTCCGGTGGTCATTGTCCTGACCGGAGTGTCGGAACCACGTTTGGCGAAAGACCTGCTGAAACGCGGCGTGTCCGACATCGTATTCAAACCAACCGACTATGGCGTCTTGGCTCTCAAAGTCAAGAAACTACTGGAAGAGCGTCGCGTCTTGGAGTCCGCGGGCTCCACCGCCACGCCTGTAGAAGACACGCCGGACGCGAACACCGGCCTGTCGACAAGTGATGAAATCGTCGATGCACCCGAAGCGGACGAGGCGGACGACGAAGGAACCTGGTTGACCAAGGAAGAGGTGGCCGAGCAGATTCAACATGCACCGGCGGTCATGCCGGTCTCCGAGGCGGCATTGAACGTCTACACAATGGCGCAGTCCACTGAATTCGACGCGCGCGCGATCGCGTCCGCGATTCAGAAGCACGAATCGATGTCGAACGAGGTCGTCCGGCTTGCCAATACTCTGTTTTACAACCCCGACAAGCAACCGGTTAACACGTTGGAGCGCGGCGTGGTTCGTGTCGGCACGAGACGCATTGGTCAACTTGCCTTGGCGGCCAACGCGCTGGCCGCGGTGCGCGATCAACAGGCCGTTCGATCCTTGGATGTCGGGCGAATCTGGCGGCAGTGCATCACGGCCGGGATGGTGATGGAATTATTGGTCAAGCAGGGTGGACACGAAGCGATTGATGACGGACTGCTACTGTGTGCTACGATGGCACTCCTGGGACACGTCATCTTGGGTCAGTTGGTTCCCACCGAGTACGAATACATGATGCGCGAATGCGTGGACAACAGCGTGCCGTTGCTCGACGCGGTGGATCGGGTGTGCGGTTT
>CAZSOG010000715.1:0-3804 GCA_964607555.1 uncultured Pirellulaceae bacterium
AGGCGGGCGTGCAAAAAGGAATGAGTGACGGAGTGTTCTTGGCCGAGTGTTATTGGCGGCTCGGCAGCCGAGCCATGGCGATGGAGATGCTCGCCGCGAAGTCGCTCCCCTTGCACGCGATCAAATTGTTGGGGGACATGGGCGAGACAAGGAAGGCGATACAATTGGCCGATGCGTTCGCGCGTGCCGGTCGGCCCGGTCAGGCCTACTCATTGGCCGGCGATGCGTGCCGGCGCGCGGGACAGTATGATCGCGCGATTCAGTACTACCAGCGCGTCTTGAGCGGTGCCAGTTTTCGGAATAAGGAGTATGAAAAACGGTATCGTGAACGCGCTCGCGAGAGCATTCAGGCAATTCAGTTGTTCGACAAAGCGGATGTGAAAAAAGTTGCCGACGGTACCTATACGGCCAGCGCTGCCGCGTACAACGGCCACCTCGACGTCGAAGTTCGAGTCGCTGCGGGGCGGATCGAGTCGGTCAAGGTAACAAGCCATAACGAAAAACAGTTCTACTCGGCACTGACCGACACCCCGAATCAGATTATTCGCAAACAGTCGGTACGCGGTATCGACGCCGTGAGTCACGCGACGATTACGTCTCAGTCGATTGTCAATGCGACCGCCAAAGCACTGGTCAAAGGGACCCAAGAATGACTTGGTAATCTTCCCACAACGGCATCAACCACAGCGGAGAGAAAGGTTCCAGCGCCGGCCGTAGGCCGCACCCAAATACGTCACTGGAGTTACGTTTACCACACCGAGATTTTTGCGCGGGGCGCGCGGTTTCTTACCGACAGCGGCACGCAGGGCACTTCATTGGTCAGGCTGTTTTTGTGCCAGATTCTCAGGAACGGTTCTTGACACGGTTTCCCGGGCTGACGGCCCCTGCAAGGGCTATGTCGGCCCTCCGGGCCTGCCGAACCGAAGGCGTGGCGTCCGCAAATTGTGATGCGGTTTCAGGACGGTTCTAGCATGCGTTGCCAGCCATGAGCTGACGAATCGTGTCGCGGGGTCAGTCACGTTCGGAACCTGAGACGGAGGAGGCATGACGCTCGTGGATGAAATGGCACAGCACGCGATATCTGCAGGCGGTGTAATCGCGGTCGCGGTTGCCCTTGTCGCAATTGTTGCCGGAGTACTGTTCTTGCGGAGCATGTTGCGGCGTGGGCAGCGGGGTGCCGGCCTGTTGATGAATTGGTTCTTACCGGCGTCGCGCAAGGGGGCGGGACGCCACCGAATCCGGAGCATACTGGCACGCTTCGGGCCGACCGTGGCGGCATCACCGGCGCGACGACTCGTGCAAGTCGGTTGTTTCGCGCTGTTTTGCGCCCTGTTTTTCTATGTGGCCTGGCCCTACACGGCGCGGCCGGACCCGGCGGGGCGCGTTGCCGGCGGCTGGCGTTTCACGGGAATCGATCAAGACTCGGGACAGTTCCGGTTCGTTGGCGACCGGTGTCCCGCGTGGCTGGAGAAGAGCGGACGATTTGTCTACGTCATACCCACGCAGCCGGACGATATGAATACGGGGATGGTGGCACGTTTTGCAGTAAGTGCAACAAGCGGCAATGACGTTCTCTTGACGCCGCCGACGGAGTTGACGCCGGAACAGCTGGACCAGTTTCTGCTCGGGACCGGACGTTGGGTGTTTCACGAGACGCGGCCGGGAACGTGGCCGTCACACTATGCGAAGGACTTGGCCCGCAAAGAGTGGGTCCCTGTCGAGCTGTTTCTGCTGGTCGATCCGTTGGTCAGTCTGTCGACTGCGATTAGCGCGCGGACCTGGGTGTGGTCTCTTGCGTGGGCGTTTGGCATGTTGATCGTGTGCGCGCTGATTCCGCGTGCTTTTTGCGGATATGTGTGTCCGTTGGGCGCGCTGATCGACCTGTTTGATTGGTTGGTGGGCCGTCATTTCCATCGGCTTCGCGTGCCGGCCAATGGTTGGTGGGTGCACAGCAAGTATTACTTATTGCTCGCGACCCTGATCAGCGCGGGGATGGGCATCCTGATCACCGGCTACGTCGCGGCGATCCCCGTGGTCACGCGTGGCATGCTGTTCTTGATTGAGCCGCTTCAGAACGGCATATCGCGCGGCTGGCATTTGCTGCCGGCGATGCACATCGGTCACGCTGTTTCGTTGTTGATGTTCGCGGGCATTTTGCTGCTTGGGTTGCTCGCGCCACGGTTCTGGTGCAAGTATGTCTGTCCGAGCGGCGCCTTGTTTTCACTGGGGAATCTGTTGCGTGCCGGCGAGCGGAAAGTTGAGTCAAGTTGTATCCACTGCAACAAGTGTGTGAAGATCTGCCCTTTTGATGCGATCAAACCCGACTTCACAACGCGCGTGACCGATTGCACGTTCTGCCAGACTTGTGGCGGAGTCTGCCCGGTCCACGCGATCAAATTCGTCGAGCGTTGGCATCGCGGCGATTTGAAACCGCCGAATGAGCCTCCAACCGGTGACACCCGAATCGGACGCCGCGGTTTCATGTCACTCGTGGCCGGCGGCACGGCGGCAATGATCGGCGGAGCCGGCCTGGCCGTTGTCACCCAACGGTCGTCTGCCGCGCGCCAGGGAACCCGTGACAGGGTCCCCGTGCGCCCGCCGGGAAGCGTGCCCGAGAAGCGGTTCTTGGAATTATGTATCCGGTGCGGGGAGTGCTTCAAGGTCTGCCCCAATAATGTGTTGCAGCCGCTCGATTTCCGTCAGGGCCTGGACGGACTCTGGACCCCCGCGGTTGTCGCCGATTGGGCCGGATGCGAATCGAGCTGCAACGCGTGTGGCCAAATCTGTCCCACCGGTGCCATCCGCGCGTTGCCGTTGGAAGAAAAACGCGCCGCGCGCATGGGACTGGCCGTTATCAATCGCCAGACGTGCCTCCCGTTTGCTGATCGTGATTCCTGTCAATTGTGCGTCGACGAGTGCAACGCCGCGGGATACCAAGCGATTGAATTCCTGCAAGTGCACACGCAAATCGATGCCGATGGCATGCCCATGGAGGGGAGCGGCCGGTTGGCTCCCGTGGTCCTGGCCGACCGGTGTGTTGGTTGCGGTCTCTGCCAGACCCGATGCCACGCGATCAATGTGAAGGAGAAACAACTGCTGAAAGTCTCCGCCGTTCAAATCGAGGCTGGACCCGGAAAAGAAGATCGCCTGACGCGCGGATCCTATCTCGCTTTGCGCGCCGAGGAGAAAGAGCGCGAGAACGCGCAACGACGACGCGATGCGCGCCCACGAAACGAGTACTTCGTTCCCGATGACACGACGTCACCGTTTTGAAGCATTTTGGGTAAAGTCCGGAGCGGATCGTGCCGATCTACTCATCGTGTGTAGGGTCGCCAACCAAGTCCTTACTCGGGTTGACCGGATAGCTCGCGACGACCGGTCTCTTCAGGATCCACCGCTCGAATACTCCAGGCTCTCATCGTTCTCGGAGCGCGCCATGTCTCAGGCACCCGCGGCTGACGTGAATGCGGCTGCCACACCGGATACTCCCGTGTGGGCGCGACAGCTGCCGGGGTATGCCAAGAGCCTGTTGAAGATCGAAATCCCCGTGTCGGTGACACTCGCGAGTCGACGCATCCCACTCAGTGAAATCCTGGAAATCGTATCCGGTTCGATCATCACGTTCGATAAACAGTGCGATGAGCCGATGACACTGGAAGTCGGCAACCGGACAATCGCGGAAGGCGAAGCGGTCAAAGTGGGTGACAAATTCGGAATTCGCATCGCCTCGATCCTGCCGCCCGACGAGCAGTTCTTTGCCGTCCAGGGGCTCGCCAAACGGCGTGACGCGAAGGCGGAATAATC
>CAZSOG010000716.1:0-3800 GCA_964607555.1 uncultured Pirellulaceae bacterium
GGTATGTGACCCAAGTCATTGGGTCGACTTTCGATGCTCAGTTCGACGAGGACAAACTCCCCGCCATTTATAACGCGCTCCATATCGCGAGCGACAAGAAGGGCGTGCGGATCGACTTGATCGGCGAGGTGCAACAGCACTTGGGTGGTGGTCATGTTCGCTGTATCGCACTCGGCAGCACCGACGGTCTGATGCGGAACCAGGAGTGTGTCGACACCGGAAGCCCGGTCACGGTACCGGTCGGCGAGGCGACCCTGGGTCGCGTCTTTAATCTGCTCGGCGAACCGGTCGACGATCGCGGCGCGGTCGATGCGTCCGAGCGACGCCCGATCCACCAGGACGCGCCGGCGTTGAAGTCGCTGTCGACAAGCACCGAGCTGTTCGAGACGGGCATCAAAGTGATTGACTTGTTGACACCCTTTGTGCGAGGTGGCAAGGCCGGCCTGTTCGGTGGTGCCGGCTTGGGCAAGACGGTCATCTTGACGGAGCTGATCGCCCGTATCGCGAGTTCCCACGGCGGTTATTCCGTGTTCGCCGGAGTCGGAGAACGAACCCGTGAAGGCACCGACCTTTGGCTGGAAATGCAAGAGGCGAAAATCGGTGACACGGGCCGCAGCGTGATCGAACAGACATGCATGGTGTTCGGACAGATGAATGAGCCGCCCGGCGCCCGTCTGCGCGTTGCCTTGTCGGCCCTGACCATGGCCGAGTACTTCCGGGATACGACCGGTGCGGACACGCTCCTGTTTGTCGATAATATTTTCCGATTCTCACAAGCCGGTAGCGAGGTATCCGCGCTGCTCGGTCGGATGCCATCGGCCGTCGGTTATCAACCAACCCTGGCCACCGAGATGGGCGCGTTACAAGAGCGGATCGCCTCGACCAACAAGGGTGCGATCACGTCCGTTCAGGCGGTCTACGTGCCCGCGGATGACCCGACCGATCCGGCTCCGGCGACCGCCTTTGGACAACTTGATGCGTTTGTCTACCTGGCGCGCTCGATTACGGAGAAGGGCATTTACCCAGCGATCGATCCACTCGCGTCTTCCAGTCGAATTCTGGATCCCCAGTATGTCGGGGACCGTCATTACACGATTGCCAGACGCGTCCAGACCACCTTGCAGCGCTACCGCGAACTGCAAGATATCATCGCGATTCTCGGTATCGAAGAACTAAGTGAAGAAGATAAGTTGGTCGTCCATCGCGCGCGGCGCATCGAGCGATTCCTCAGCCAGCCTTTCCTGGTCGCGGAAGTGTTTACTGGCAAACCGGGTGAAATCACGCCGCTGGAGGACACCATCCGCAGCTTTGAGGAAATCTGCGATGGCAAATGGGACCATCTCCCGGAACAGGCTTTCATGTACGTCGGGTCGATTGAGCAGGCCGAACAACAGGCCAAGAACACGTAGCGCGCGAGCGTGTCCTTAACGGTCGGTTACTTGGAAACAAAGCAAGAATCCGTTGGTGACCATGGCACAATTACATTGCATCGTTGTCACGCCTGAAAAGGCCGAATTGGAGCAGAAGGCGGATTTTGTCGCCCTTCCGCTGTATGACGGTGAAATCGGCTTCGCGCCCGGCCGCGCACCACTGATCGGCCGGCTTGGCTTTGGAGAAATGCGCGTCCGCGTCGGCAGTTCGGTGAGTCGATACTATGTCGATGGTGGGTTCGTGCAACTATCCGGGAATGTCGTTTCCGTGCTTACCAACCGCGCGATTCCCGCCGCTAATGTCAACCTGCGCGCGGCCAAGGATCAGCTGATAAGTGCACTCAAACTGCCTATTTCCACGCCCGAACAGCTACAGATTCGGGATCGACTCATCGCCCAAGCGCGTGGTCAGCTACGCGTTGGCCGGACCGCGCCGTCCGCGTCCTGAGACTTGACATGAGTCCGTCTGCTTCCATCGGCTTGTCAATCGGCACGGCCTGCTCCTGATCGGCATTGGCCCAATGATGCGGGCAAAGTAACTGCCGCGTTTGAGCGTCGCGCGCACGCCGGACGATACGCCGGTCCGAACGGCTAACTTCCCTAGCTTTTCCAATTGGACTGACCCGTCCTGGAAGACCCGTATTCTCGCTCGATTCTCACATGTGCGTCGAGCGCCCTTGCGCACTCGGCCGAACGATAGAAGTGGGATCCAGCCGTTCAACCAACCCCCCAACCGCCAGCCTTTTGTGCCGCGCCGCCTTCCGCCACCCCAATCGCTTTCCCGCATCCCCACGCCACTCCGTTTGCCAATGAGTTCCAATGTTTTGCGACGATCCAGTTATCGGCATGATTGAAGTCGACGCCGACGCATCCTGGGCACCAGCCACCACGGCCGTGCTGGAGGACTTGTTCGGAACATTGCAAAATGCGTCGATAAGCTCCGCGCACGCCTCTGATTCCGCCGCGCGCGATTGGTCCAGTGACGTCGATACCGAGTGGTTTCCCATGGTCCACGCGGATTTGGACCAACTCGACCGTGACCTCCAGACGGCCTATGACCACCTGCTCGACCGCCTGATGTACGTGGCCATCTCATAGGCAGGTTGGAAAATGACGGCTGACTCCTTTTTGGCAAATCAGGTAATCTCACGCAGTGTGAATTCCTTGGCGAAAGACATCACGCGTCCCGGTCGCGGCTGATCTTCGTGGCAGCTTGGCCGCGCCCGATTGACCGGAGCGATGACGGCAGTTATTGGGCGACAATCGGTGGCCCCGTGCCGCACTTGCCAGCGGACATCGCCGCCGGCCAGCACCAGTCGCCACCACCAGTCGCCACCACAATCCGTTGGATGCATGGCACGCAACGTGCGCTACGGCGTTTTCCTTTCTGGCCGCGTGCAGCAAACGGCGCAATGCAACGAGTCCTCTCCTCTCCGTTAAGTTGCCTACTTTGCCAAAATGGCGGCAGGCGTCGTTTCTTCCTTGATTTTGCGGCCAGGAATACTATCTTGAAGTTCAGTGGGGCGGCCCCGCCCGGCAAACGGTAATCGGAGTGGAACTAGAAGTCACCCAATTTTTGGGCCCGTCAGGAGGATCGCATGTCGGCATTTGACACGAACTTTCGTCTCCACAAACGTGTTACCCTGAATGTTGCCGCTCTCTACCTTCCAAGCTATTTTCTGCCCGATGATCACGGCACGCTGAAGGCCGCCAGAACTCTGCTTGAAGCGCATAACATTGGCTTGCGGATCTGGCCGTACGCCGGCGAGAAGACGTCCGTGAACACGCTTTTGGACAACCGATATCGCGACCCGATCCCGCACAGACGGGACGCCTATCAACAATTGCGAAAAGACGTGAACGCGAGGATCTCGAACCGGGCCACGGGCTATCCGTTCTTGGTGCCCGTGATTTTCTGCCAATTCATCTATCCGGGCCATGGAATAACACCGCCGGAGTCCAAGATCGGCGCTCAGCCTGCCGCGTGCCTGATATCACCAAATCCTCAGAAGGACAGAATGACCGTGTTGCACGAAATGGGGCACTCCGCCCAGTGCCATCATATGAAGGGCAAGCAGCACGCGAAGAATGTGATGCACGAGCGGGATGGGCGAGACAATCTTTACAAGACGCAGGTTGAAATGTTCTCGAAAGCTTTCTTCGCTCGCTACTGAACCAACGACGCCTGCCTCCATTTCGGGAAAATGACGTCTGGCTCCTTTTTGGCAATCTGGGTAATTCCGGAAGTTGGCCATCCTTCTTAACGCGGGCTGCGCCCGCAACCCAAGAAGGGTGGCAAGCTCGGGGGCGAGGGAGGGGCGTGTGAGAGGGACGCGTGAGAGATTTCTTCTGCGTCTAAACGGCTTTCCA
>CAZSOG010000717.1:0-3796 GCA_964607555.1 uncultured Pirellulaceae bacterium
TCGACCCAAAAACTTGACTCAAGATCATCAAATTTCCGTCCATAAGGTTTCTAACGAGGCGTTGCCTCCAACCAACTGACGCACGCCCAATTCGGGGAATATCGAATATGGTAACACTTTAGCTATTCGCAGTGGACAGCGTTCCGCGGTTTCCCTTTATTGCCGGTCGGCTTGTTGATCATGGCCGCGATGCTGACGGCGCTGTTGCCCACGACCTTTGGCCGCGCCATCCTGGTCGCTCTCTGTTATCTGCTCGTTGTGATCCTGATCGTCGTCTTCCTGGGAGTGGGTATCATGATCATCGCGTTGGTACTCAGTAGCGGCCGGTAATGCGTCATCGCCAGTCGACCAGGTATCCGCGCGACGTTCCGACTCCACCATGGTTGCAACAACGATTACCATGGTTCGCGCGGAACGGCGGGACATTGGAACACACCATCGACACCACGGCCGGTGCCGGGAACAACACTGACAAAAAACGCTTCGTCACGGTGCTGGAAGCCGAGATCAGCTCGGAACTGAACGGACTTGGTCTTCAATTACTGAGCGTGATAGGTCGCACGCGGCTTGTTGAACAATACGATTCCGACAACGGTCAGAACAACACCGCCAAGGAGCCAGCCGTTGTACGGTTCGTGAAACAGGATCACTCCGGCCAACGCCCCCAACGCAACCTGGGAGGCATTCAGTATATTCGCGTGCGCCAAAGTGGTCAGCTGAATGCCCTTGGTGATCAGCGAGAATGCCATGACGTTGCACAGACCCGATGCAATGATCCATGCCAGTTCCGTCCGGTCGGTCGCCAGCATCTCCGCCGGCCCAAGTCGAACGACGCATAGAATTCCAAGTGAAATCGTGCCGGTGCCTGTCACGATGACAACCGTGAGTGGAACCGGCACGTGCATGCTTGCCGCATACCGCAGCACGGCCCCCATCCCAGCATAGACGACACCGCCAATGCCTGCCGCCACAATGGCACACGACGTCAGTATCAGGCTGCCCGAGTTGGCCAATACGCCATCCTGTCCCGTTGCGCCAATGCTCAACAGAACGACCGAGGCAATGACCGTCGCCACGGCGACGATCGAACGCGTGCCCAGCGACTCGTGGAACGCGACGACACCGATCACCGCGCTGCTGACAAGCAGCGCGCCAAAGATGGTCGGCAAACTGACAACCAGGCCGATCAATCCCAGCGACCACTGGATGCCCAGATTGCCGATCAGTTGGACGGCCAACGCCGCCGCAATCAGGACGAGCAGGGCACGCGGCTGGCACGAGAGACGTGCGCCGCGCGCCGCCTGCCAGACGAGCCACGGACCGAGCACCACGACGGCCATTGTCTCCTTCAAGCAGATGACCCAGGCAGGATCCGCCTCGATCTCAGCCAGCTGGCGCAGGCAGATGTTCGCGCCGGTGTACCCGGCGGCCGAGGCCAGGCAAAAGGCCGTTCCCAGCCATGGTATATGCCTCGAAATCGGCGCGGTGTTTGCTCCCATGCAGGCCATCCTAGAAAATCCGCGTGCTCTGCGTTATTCCCGTGCTTCCGCTCTCGCAGCTGTTTAGCCGATTGGAGCAAAGGGTCTGGTCAAGGACCCCCACGGGGTTGCCCCGTGGGTGAACGAGTCTCGTCAGCTACAAGGAGGATGCCAACAGCCCTCTCTCTCGACTTGCCCGAGCAGTCACCGCTGAGTGAGCCCGCGAATGTACTTAACCTCCGCGGGGCGGTACGGCATTCCGTCGCGGCGGAAGATGTCATGGAACCACAGCGGCGGCTCCGCCGTGTATTGCTTTGTCCACGAGTCCCACGGATAGATCGTCTGGGACTTGCCGTCGACCAGGCCCCAGTTGTAGGCGGCGACCCCTTGCTGTTTCAAGTACCCGAGGTTCGGGTCGAACATGCTGCCGTTGCCGCGCGACATGTACTCGGTGCACAACAAGGGGCGATGGTACCGCCGCAGGTTCCGCACGCACTCTTTCAGGCTGTCCAACTGGCTGTAGTTGTGAAAACTGATCACATCCGACCGATCCAATTGTACACGCTCGGTCGGGCTCAGCCGATCCGGGTCCGCCCACGTGCCGATCCAGACCCCGGAGGTCAGCGGCTGCGTCGGTTTGGCCCGGCGCGCCCAGGCAAACGCTTGTTTCAGCAACGGCAAGACGGCCTCCGCCTTGTTCTTCAGTTCGCAATGGCCGTACGCCCGCGTGTTGGGATTGTCCGGCTCGTTCCAAACGTCCCATACCTGAACCCGTGGGTCATCTCGAAATCGTCCCACGACACCGACCACGTAAGCGCGCAGTGACGCATGCTTGGCAGGGTCCTTGAGTACGTCCGCGCCAGGACTTTGCACCCAGCCGGAATTGTGCACGTGCGGTTTTGGAGCGCGTTGCGTGCCAAGCTTGGGATACGGATCCCAGCACGAATCGAACAGGACCAGCATCACGCCGATCTTGTGCTGCTCCGCAACCGCGAGGAACTTGTCGATGCAATCGAGAAAGCCGGTCGGGTCCTGCGCCCAAAGCAGGTTGTGCAGGTAGACGCGCACCGAATTGAAGCCAAGCGATTGGGCCCAACCGAGCTCCCGATCGCAAGTGGCCAGATCGAACGTGTCGGCCTGCCACATCTCCAACTGGTTAATCGCCGTGCTGGGGATAAAGTTGCAACCAACCAACCAGCCCTGTTCGTGCTGCCAGTTGTTGGCCCGTTCGCTCGACCAGCGGCCCATGCCATCTGCGGCGACTGCCGCCAACGAAAAAGTGGACACGATCAGGAGCACCGATAGGATTCTCTTGAGCTGGTGGATCATGATGACTCCTTCTTCTGTTGCTGACGTGGGGGAATGCCGAAACCAGAGAGTTGTGCGGGAAAAGCGTACCAGAAAGCGGCGTTGCTCCATAGGGGGCCGTGCGTTCGACCGAAGAGAAATCGTAGCATCGAAATCGGATCTGCATTATAATGCAAACATCGGACGAATATCATCGAATGGGGCCTTTGTTCCGGCTTTCCGGGGCGCATGGCGAGGCGGTGTCGTGACAACTTCTGTGATCTTCGAGGAACAAGTCCAGATCCCTTTTGTCTGGGACCTGCGTGGTTTTCGCGACTGGGTGTGCTCCGACGACGCTCCCGAACGGGGCAGAATCGACTACGTTGCCGGCAATATTGAGGTGGACATGTCACCCGAAGATGTTTTTTCTCACGGAACGGTGAAGACCGAGATCATTGCGGTTCTTGCTCGAATAATCAAACAAACTGAAGTGGGATATCTGTTAACCGATAGCACACGCGTATCCTGCCCAGCGGTCGAATTGTCAGTCGAACCCGACGTCGTGTTCATTTCAGACCAGTCGCTTGACAGTGGCCAAGTGCGCTTAGTACGCAAGGCCGGTGCCCAACCGGAACGCTACGTCGAGCTGGAAGGGGCGCCGGATTTGGTGGCCGAGATCGTCAGTGACAGCTCAGTCACAAAGGACACGCAGCGTTTGCCGGTGGCATACTACCAGGCAGGTGTGCCGGAGTTCTGGCTGATCGATGCGCGTGGAAAAGACTTGATCTTCGAGGTTTTTCGGTCCGGTCCGTCCGCCTACGAAGCAGTGGTGTCCGACGATGACGGCTTCAAGTACTCGGCCACGTTCAAGCGTCGGTTGCGTTTGACTCGCCGACGCAACGCCAAAGAACGGTGGGTATTCAACTTGGATGAACAGACCGAGGTTTGAAGATTAGAGACCTTATGGGCGGAAATGTGATGATCTTGAGTCAAGTTTTTAGGTCGAGGTTCAGCCGCCACGGGAGTTGATG
>CAZSOG010000718.1:0-3792 GCA_964607555.1 uncultured Pirellulaceae bacterium
GTTCGCTTCGAAACATGCACGCACCGTGCGTGCATCTGGCAGCCTAAGAATCTAACATGCCGGAGTCAGTCCCACGCACGCATCCACGGCCCATGCGAAACAAAAAAACCTCGGCAACGCCCGCGTGTGGGCGTCGCCGAGGCAAGTTCGAGTGGGAACCACCGAAAGTAGTCCCCGATGGTTCGCGGTATCATCCATGCAGGCCTAGACAGGGAAACGGCCTGCCGGACAATTAATCTCGTCACACAGGAAAACCGAGCACGCCGAAGGCGCACCGAACTCGGGCCCCGCACGCTGACCGCTTGGTGCCGATAGCGGCCAGCTCGACACTCTCATCACCAAGTAACGCGCGCCTGCGGTGGACTCGCTCGATTCGCCGCCGCAAGTCGCGTTGCCCGGCAACCGCGATACCGGTTGACTCCAGGTCCTCCAGCCAACATCGGGCCGCAAAGGAAACTGCTGTTGCCTTGTCGCCAGTTCACCTCCACGGTGATGGCACCGGTGTAGAAGCAACCTGTTGCCGTCATCCACCGCCCTTCCTGAAACGCGTGCACGGATCCGCCCCAAAAACTGGCAGACTTTGCCGGTTACGCATTATAGGAAGAAACGGGCAAATCGACGGATAGGGTACCATGCCCCGAAGAAATGTCAACCGGCACGCCCCTATTTATAACAACAGAGAGGGCGCCCATTCCCCTGAAACGTACCGCAACCGGGGCGCCGGAGGTCAGCGTACGACCGTTCCGGGATTCGCGGGTCGACCGGCGGTCGCGGCCGGTGGCGGCTGGGGCGAGGGAGCCGCCGGTGCCACACTGGCTTGTGCGGCCATTTGTTCGGCCTGACGTACTTTCTCCATCATCTCCGCGGGATTCTCGAAGTTCAAGAATACCACCGAGCCCGAGTCATCCAGTTCGGTTGCCATGCCGGCAATATGCCAGCCCGTTTTTTCCTTGTGCAGTACCCACACGACCTCATACTGCTCCTTTTGGCCATCCTCGTATTTCTCGGACCACATGCATTCGACGTACGCGGTGTCTTTTTGGTCCGTGGGATACTCGACGCGACCAACCTGATAGGATGCGTTGGGAGTTCCCGGGGGCTGCACGACCATATTCTGGCGTGCGGTTTCTTCCCGCGCCTTGCTCGTTAACAAGGACTCCGCCACTTTGTCATCACCGCCGCGCATGGCATCCAAGAAGGCCGTGACGGCCGTTTTGGGATCCTGGGTATTCGCGCTCGCCTGGGCTGCGGCGGACTGTCCGGACGCGGCCGGTTTGGACGCGGCGCCGTCCGTGGTATTTGAATCCGATCCACCACCGCACCCGGCGATCATCACTGCGGCGAGCACCGCGACAAAAATGGTAGCAATCCGTTTCATGGCGGGCGAATCCCTTCCTTGAATAGTCAGCCGACTGAACTCGCATGCACGGGCCCAACGGCGCCGATCCAGCCGGCACTCGGTCGTGCAGGGCGAGATAGCGGGCCAAGGCGCCAAAACAAGAGCCCGATGGCTCCCCGCAACATTCAGAGTGTGGGAGTTTCGCAAGAACCGCTCAGCCTGTCAAGGCGAATGATTGCGCAAAAAAATAAGCAAGCAAGTCCCACGCGGATCCGATTACGGGCGGGCGCACGTCCCGCGTGGGACGCGCGCCCGCCGCATCTGGAAAGTGTCTTAGCGTCCTAGAATTCCCACGCCACGCCAACATTCAGTCCCTGCGCCCACATGCTGGTCGTGTTCATGGGATTGCTGGGCACCACCGGGCCAGTGGGAGTGCCGCCGACGCCAGGCAGGTACGTCGGGTTGACGTTCGTGTCGATCTGGCTTCCGCTACGGGCAACGTCGGTGATCCAGAGCAACGAGTAGCCGGCTTCCAGACTCAGTTGTTCACTATACTGATACCGGCAATTCAGATTGAGTTCGGGAATCAGGGCAAATCGATCGCGACTTTGAACGCCGATGTTGGTTGGCAGAGCGAGCAATCCGCCAGCACTTTGGGTCGCCCCATTGCCGGGAACCGCGACCACGGTCGACCCATCGATGGCAACACGCTGGTGCATGTTGCCGAACGCGAGTTTGGTGAGCATGTCAAGAGACCAACAACCGCGTTTGAGCAGTGTCGAAAGCCCGATTTCTCCGCCGTTGAAGTCATTGCGCGCGTTAAACGCGTCGACAATATCGAACGTCGTGCCGATCGGAACCACGCCGCCCGGGTCGGTGGAATTCAAATCCTCCCGGATCGCGATGCCTTCGCGAAACCTCACGAACCGATAGCCGCCCAGCAGGTCAATGCGCGTGCGGCACGTGTTCCGCCAATTCCGTCGAAGATCCACCGATACCGAGTGCATTTCACTGCTGGTCTGAACCTGGACGGCACCCTCGATGATATTGGGAAACGCCACCAGCTGCGCGTCGTTCGCAGCATTCTGGGTGTTGAAAAACGGCCGCGCGAGAATCGGATCCCCCGTCGACGAAGCAAAAAAATTACCCGAGTTCGATCCGTCGCCCAGGGTAAACCATGTCACTTCCAGACCGGCCGAGTGGCAGGGATTCAACCACCGACCCATTGTAAACCGCGCTCCGGGGCGGTAATTTCCATCGATCGAGTTACCACCGGACAGAATCTGGGTTCCCGGTTGTCCCAAGACGCCGGCCTGTGGCCGGGGCGTCCCGTTGGGGCTGGTCGTCACCAGCGGCGGCACGCGATTCCCCTGCGTCCACCAGATCAAGAAATCGGCTTGACCGTACCACTGTGGACGGCACCATTGGCACGCACCGCGGCTACTGTTGCATGACGCGCCGGAACTGACAGTCGTACCCCATTCGGGTAGTCTACTCGCAACATCATCGACCGCCGCATCAACCGGTGTGATCAGTTCCGTTTCCGAAACCGAGCTAACTGTTGAAAGACCGGCCGGGTCGGCAGCCCAGATTATGGACGTTGCGGTCAACAGGGTGACTGGGACGATCCAAGCCGTCCACCAGGGCGTCAGTAAGCGTTTCATTTCCGGCATCCTTGTCGATGAAATTCACATATTTTTTGAGCGTGTCACGAACCTGCTTCGGCAGAGCGTATATCTACTTCCGCGACGGACGTGGACATCCATCGCACGTGTTTGAGACCAGGTTCTTAGAGCAATCCGCGACGCTGTTTTCCGGTTGCGCCAGTGCGGTTCTCAACCAGTCCGCGCGCCATCGGGTTGCGTTTTCCGTTGGCAGTCACTAGCGCTGATATCGGCACATTCCCCACACGGGCTTACTTCCATACAGGACGCCCGACAGGCACGACCGGAATGGGGATGCTAGAACCAGCACGAACAGGTGGTACGTATACTTCGCTACCATCGCTGGTATCGGTATTATCCGAATGCATCCTGCAAACAGTCCACGTCCGGCCATCATCTGGCTGCCAAACAGCCGATACAATCGCTACATGTTACCCATATTACGAAGGTCCCATCGTGCTTCGCCCCAACGCGCTCGGAGGTCCGTTCCTGCTCGGCATGTTCGTTCCCCGCGCCCGCGGCCGCACGGCAATGATCGCCACGATCATTGGCCTGCTCAGCAGTATCGCGCTGGGCTATCTCGAACAGATTGGCGCGCTGCTGACCCGGACGGGGCTGATAACAGGCTCTTGGCCGGAGTTGAGCTTCACCTGGATCCTGCCGGCCTCGTTGCTGATCGGACTGATTCTCGCGCCCACCGACCGTTCCCCGCGCCGGCCGCTCGAAGACCTCACAGGGTGCGATCCCATTTCGTGTCACGTCGCATCGGCCAGATGAGGCGGCATTTCT
>CAZSOG010000719.1:0-3791 GCA_964607555.1 uncultured Pirellulaceae bacterium
CGCCGGTTAGTGCAAAATCACTGGCTCCACCCAGACCAGCTGGGTGGGGGCCGGACACCGACAAGCCAAGCATTGACAAACCAATAGCGAAAAAAGTGGCGCCGTCCAACCAATCCACGGTCAAGGAGACGGAAATCTTCCAGATTGGCTATAATGAGGCCGCTCGAGCGCGCCGAATAGGGAACATTGTGCGACACGATCCGGGCTACTCCGGAATCCACATAGTCGTCAAACGCTCGGTTCCAAGTAGACTCTGCTATTTCCGCGAGGTTTCAAGATGTCATCCGCACGTTGCACTGCTGTATGTGCCGTCCTAATAGCGTGCACTGGTCTGCCGTTTGTGCATGGGAAAATGCCGGGTGATGCAGGCCCAGATATCAGGGCAATCCTCAAGGAGGCAAGCCAGATCGCCATTCGTCAAGATGCGCATGAAGGCTACTGGTGTGACCGCACACTGGTGGAGATCGCGCGCGTTCAGAAACGGGCGGGAGATTTTGACGGCGCGCTGCGTACGATGACGAAAAGCAATGATCAGTATGGCCGGATCGTGGCCCTCAATGATCTCGCGAAGACGTTGGCGCGGGCCGGACGGCGAAGTCAGGCTTTTGCGGTATTGCGGCAAATGGGGACCGATCACGGTTGGCGGCAGGATCTCTTGGACGATGGTGTTACGATGGCCTATCTGGAACATCAGATAGTCAGTGGACATCTGCAGGAGGCACGTCAGTCCATCGATCAATTGACCGCCGGCGTGTCACGCCCCAGTGGCCTGGTGAAGTTGGCTGTGGCACTGACCAAGTCCGGAAACACGAAAGCCGCGAACACTCTTTTTCAACGCGCCTTGGCCACCGCGACGGCGCTCCCCGATGAGTATGACCGCGCCCGGACCCTGTGGGAGATCGCCGACGCGCAGATCGCCATTGGGGATGTCAAAGCCGCATCATCAACGATTCAGCAGTTATCAGAGCATGCCGCGTCCTTCGAAGACGGCTGGGCCAAGGTTGCGGCGCTGCGCGAGGCTGCCGTGCGGGCGGCGAAGATAGGCGACCGGACCGCTGCCAAGCATCTATTTGGTCAAGCGATCGATGGCCGAAAATCCATCCGACCACCGTCACCCTTGCCGGCGATTAATCGGATGGGGGCGTTGAATATGATCGCGAAAGCACAGGCGACCGTTGGGTACATTGATGATGCCATCAACACCACGCGCCTGATCAAGCACAGCGAGGATGACTTCACGCCGGATGGAAGACGGGAAGAAGCACTGTGCGCGATCGCCGTCGCGCGGGCCAGGGCGGGTGACATCGCTGGTGCGGTCGCGACCGAGCATTCGATTAAGTACTATGTGCAATACAAGACGGACATCCTAGTGGAAATCGCGAACCTTCAGATCCGGCACGGAGAACTGAAAGAATCTCTTGCCACGGCGGCGCAAATCGCGAACCCTTCCAAGCAGGCCACGGCATGCCTCAACGTCGCAATTGCCTATGCCAAGGCGGGCGACGGGAAGACTGCAAAGACCATTGCCAGACGGATTCACGTGGCTCGCCAGGGTTGGATCGCGTCCGTCGAACCCGTCGAGTTTGACTACGGGCGACCACGAACCTGGGGGATCATGTACCAGGCATCTGGTACTATGGCATCTCAGCTTGAGGCCATTCGTAGAGCCGCGGATCTTGCCGCCGCGGCGATGACTTTGACGCAAGTCCTTGGTAAACAGTATCCGGAATCGTACGCGATCATGTTCCGGGACTTTCGGTATGAAAATGTTGTGCGCGCATTGGCGCGTGCCCACGCAGCGAGTGGAGACGCCAACGAGGCACTGGTCTGGGCTCATCGTATCGGATCCAACGAGAAGATTGAATCGCGCGAGGACTTTGCGGCCATTAGGTCGGTGAAGAGTCGGATTTACGCGCTCCTAGGCGTCGCGGAGGGAATCCTCGCCAAGCGGCAAAGCCAACAAAACACGCATCCGACGGCCACGCCGGGTCATCTGGATTTGAGCTTTTTGGCCAGCGTGGCCAGACGATGTCCGAGCCGGCGCGCGGCGTCGAGTTCCTTCGCGCTGACCCCCGGGTCCAAGGGGCCGGTCATTGCCGAGGCGCCCGCCTCGCCCCAGACGTCTTTGCCTTCCGCATCTTGATAAAGGGGGCCGGCAACCACCATCCGATTGTTGAGCATGAACAGCAACAGGGAGACCACGACGAACTCCTTGCCGCCGGTCTGGCCACCACCCGTACTGAACGCGCCGCCCACCTTGTCGGTGAAATCGACCTTCCACTTCCAGTTCCAATCGTCGATCACGACTTTCATTTTCCCAGGGATATTCGCGAAGTAGGTGGCGCATCCCAGGGCGATTGCATCGGCCGACTGCAGATCTGCCTTCGAAACGTCCGCCACCTTTTTGATCGTCACGAGCGTGTCTGGTACTTGCCGCGCGCCCTTCGCGACGCCCTGAGCGAACCGTTCCGTATTGCCGTGCAGCGAGTAGTATGCCACTAAAACCCGAACCGTTCGCGGTTTCGAGCGATCAACCTGCTCGTTTTCCCCAGCCCGTGCCGAAACCCCTGCGGAAAGGAGGAGCAGCAGAGCCGCCAGCGCCCGGATTCCCACGCCGTCATGTTTCATTGGATGGCTCCTGTAAGCGAAGAAATCTCGTGCGCGGAAACGTGGGTCGGAACGATCTCTCCACGCCTGGATCCCACACCGAGTCCTATCCGATTGTACCGTATCTGATCGTGCCACACTAACGCTCCAGCGCTTCACTACCACGGATTGGAATTGCTGCGCCGACCTGATGCGGCAGGCACGTCGTCTTGAAGGGACCGGTTGCGAGGATCTAGAATCAAGCGAGGCTGGACCTTGAGCCGACTTTTTCCTTTTTTCCTTCTTGTATGATGAGAACGACATGCAGTTGCGTACTTCAGCAACGCCGTCCTTGGCGAGTATTCGAGCGAAGGTGGAAGCAGGCCAGCGGCTGTCATTTGATGACGGCGTGCTGTTGTCGGATCCGGGAACATCGTTGCACGAGGTTGGCCAGCTTGCCGATCTGGTGCGTCGGCGGATGCATGGTCGGCGCGCGTGTTACAACATCAATACGCATCTGAATCCCACGAATGTTTGCATTTACCGGTGCACGTTCTGCGCATTTCGAGCCGATTTGCGAGACCCGAAAGGGTATGTCATGGACGACGCCCAGATTCTCCAGCGGGGGCGCGAGGCGACCGCTAACGGCTGCACGGAAATGCACATTGTTGGCGGGCTGCACCATCTAAAGGACTTCGAGTGGTACCGGCACATCGTGAGCTTGTTGCACGATGTCTATCCGCGGTTACACCTGAAGGCGTGGACGGCGGTCGAGATCAACTGGTTCGAGCATCTCACGGGACAACCGGTGGATGTCATTCTGCGGCAGTTGATCGACGCCGGACTCGGCAGCATGCCGGGTGGCGGTGCCGAGATATTTCATCCCGACATTCGCGGCCAGTTGTGTGAACACAAGGCGGACGCCACGAAATGGCTCGATATTCACCGTACCGCCCATCAGCTTGGTCTGCGGACGAACTGCACAATGCTGTACGGGCACATCGAAAACGCCTATCATCGGGTCGACCATCTGGTCCGGTTGCGTGAATTGCAGGACGAGACGGGCGGGTTCCAGACCTTCGTCCCGCTGGCATTTCATCCCGAAAACACGGGCCTGGCCAACATCAAGAAGCCTTCGGCGCTGGTGAACCTGCGGACGATGGCCGTTGCCCGCCTGATGCTGGACAATATTCCGCACATCAAGG
>CAZSOG010000720.1:0-3789 GCA_964607555.1 uncultured Pirellulaceae bacterium
AAAGGTAATTCATGTGATGACGATTACGGCCGTCCTGCTGGCGGCTGGTGTCATGTCGGCCGCCCCGAACGGGCCCACGAAGCCGGCCAAAACGAAACCTGAAGCTGGTTCGGACGTGACGCACATTGTGAACGCGATCGAGGCGGCCGGGACCTATGACGTTCCCAAACTCGAACTGCGACATCAGAAAAACTACGCGCGGACTTCCCAGGACCTCGAGCCGTTTGGTTTTGAAAAACCCTACAAACGCTATTTTCTGGACCAGATGATCTACTCCGGACCGGGACGCGGGTTGCCGGAACCCGACGACATCAAGTCGGTCAAACTGGGCTTTATTGGTCCGATCATGTCAACGGTATCGGTGGCCACCGGGGGCGCGAGTCATGAAGAATCGCTGGGTATCAAGATGCTGCAAGGGGCGCAGTTGGCGATCGAGCACGCCAACGCCAAGGGCGGGTACCTGAAACGCCATTTGCCGTTCGAGCTGTATGTAAGTAATGACAACGGCCTGTGGGGCGCTTCGGGCAACGAGATTATCAAGATGGCGTACAAGGAAAAAGTATGGGCCATCTTGGGGACGGTTGACGGTGCCAATACGCATATCGCGATCCGTGTCGCGTTGAAAGCGGAGATCCCCATGATGAATTCGGGAGACACCGATCCGACGCTGACGGAAACAAACATCCCCTGGATTTTTCGCTGCATCGGCGACGATCGTCAGCAAGGCTATTTCCTGTTGGATTACCTTTACCGCAAATTGAAGATCAACCGGATTGGCATCATCCGTGCCAGCAATCGATATGGCCGGTTTGGGGTACGCGAGATTCGCGATGGCAGCCGCCGTCGCGGACACCCGATCGCACTGGAAATGGCGTACAAGCTCGGCACCAAGGATTTCTCATTGCAGTTGGACCGACTTGAGCACGAGGATTGCGAGGCCATCGTCCATTGGGGAGACGCAGGCGACGGCGCCGTGATTCTGAACCAGATGCGCGCGCGGGGAATGAAACAACCCTATCTCGCGTGTGACCGATGTGTGGCGGACGAGTTTATCAAGATCGCCGGTAAAAACGCCGAGGGCGTTGTCTGTGGTTACCCTTGGAACCCGGACCGGCAAGACCCGAAACTCGAAGCATTTCGTCAGGCTTTTGAAGAACGTTTTGGCGAGCCGCCGGAGACCTACGCGGCACACGCGTATGACGGCATGAACATGTTGATCTGGGCGGTCCAGACCGTTGGCCTGAATCGAGCCAAGATCCGCGACGTCCTGGCATATTGCAAGGAGCCGTGGCACGGCGTGACCGGCGATATCCCGCTGAGCCCTTCGTTGAACGACCGCGGTGACGTGTTTCTTGCCCGCCGGGAGAACGGGCAATGGAGATACTATTCGCGCACAGACCTGGGTTTACCCCAGTGACGTCCCGTGGCCGGATACACGCATTGATTCTGGGCGTCGTGGTTTGCGTGTTGGCGTCGCATCCGGCCGCTGCGGCACCGCCGCCCGAACGTAAACCGTTTTTCGACGCGCGGTCGCACACCACGCACTATGCCGGCCCCGACGACGCGCCGTCGTCCGGGGCCCAGGTGCGTGAGGTGCGGATCGGTTATTTCGGCCCATCGGATCCCGCGGACCCGCGCGGCGGCGACGCCTGGCGCGGTGCATGCCGAGCCGTGCATGAAGCCAATGCAAACGGTGGCTGGCACGGAAAACCGTTTCGTTTGGTCCCCGTCTGGTCCGCGAACCCCTGGGGGAGCGGTGTCAAGGATGTGACACGTCTTGCCTATCAACAGCATGTCTGGGCCATTATTGGTGGAATCGATGGTCCGACAACGCATCTGGCCGAACAGGTCGTTGCCAAGGCGCGTCTGCCGTTGGTCAGCCCGCTTTGCACGGACAAGACCGTCAATATGGCCAACGTGCCGTGGATGTTCTCGTTGGCGCCCAACGACGCACGCGTTGCCGACGTGCTCTCTCACGCGATTGTCCGCCGCGCCGGCCGGCAACGCCTGGTCCTGGTCACGGCGACCAGGCATGATGCACACGTTGCCGCCGTCGAACTGCGAAAGATGTTCACTCGGTTAGAGATCGCGGTCGAGTTGCAGCTGGAATTCAACGCGACCGATGGCGACCCGCGGGTGCTCGCCACGCAATGTGTCGCGGTGAAACCGCGCGCGATTGTGCTGCTGGCCGGGCCGATCGAGTCGGCTCGGCTGGTAACCGAGCTGCGCGGCGTCCAGTACGCCGGGCCCATCTTTGGAGGTCCGGCCATGGCGCGACGCGCGTTTCGCGAGCAAGCCGGGCCAGCGGCCGAAGGCGTGATTTTTCCCCGTCTGATCGAGTGGGCTCGGGATGCTGCCGCCAATCCAGACGAAAACACGTCCATTCCGCGACTGGCGGGTCGGACGGCAACGAATCAGGAATTGCGGACGCTCGACTACACGGCCTCGCTGACCTACGATGCTACGTGGCTCGTGATGCAAGCCATTCGTCGTGGGGGGCTAAGTCGAGCGGAAATCGGGCGGCAGCTGCGGCAGATTGTCCCGTGCGTCGGGCAGTCCGGTCTGATCGCATGGGATGGACTCGGCAGCAACACACGCCGGCCGACCCTGGCTACGCTGCATGACGGTCGAACGATACCACTCGTTCAATCCGAATTCGGTCGCGAATGATAAATCGGTTGGCCATACGCCAGATAGGCCTCCGTGCGCAAGTGGTTCAACATATGATGGCCACGCCGCCGTCCGCGTTCCGCCCGCAGTGCCGCAAGATCGATCGGGCCGACGACGATCTTGGCACACGGTCCGGGGTCCGCCTGGGTCAGGATACGGCCGTCGTAGTCGACGATCATGCTGCCCCCCGGCCAACTGAACGGTGGGTAATGGCTCAAGCTGGCCGCCTGGTTGGCCGCGACGACATAGGCCAGGTTCTCCAACGCCCGCGCTCGATTGATCAGAGTCCACCAGTCCATGGGCATCGCCGTGCCCCAAGGATCCATGTAGGCCGATACGCGCACCAGAACTTCGGCTCCGGCAAGCGCCAGCTGCCGGATCGCCTCCGGAAACAACCAATCGTAACAAATAGCCGCGCCGATCCTGCCAAGCTCGGTCTCCGCAACCGGGAACAGTGGCTCGTCATAGCCGGGTAAGTCGTGTGGGCTCGTGTGCAACTCCCACGGGATCCACGGATGGACCTTGCGGTAACGTGACAGGATGCCGTCCGGGCCGATCAGACAGGTCGTATTGAACACATGCCCAGGCCACCGCGCGTCGGTTTCCAGGAACGTTCCCGTCTGAATATAGACGCCCCGCTGGCGGGCCTTCTTCGTGTAACGGTCGGTGTGCTCGTTCGGGATGGGAACCGCCAAGCGATCGGCGAGCTCGTCCACCGTCGGATAGATCGGCGCGGCGTGCGCGAACTCGGGAAATACTACCAGACGCACATCATGAAACGGCTCGTAGCCGACTACCGCGTACTCCACCATCTCCAACATGCGCGTCACACGGCCGCCAATCTCATCCCGCGTCTTCGGGTTCGGCATATCGGTTTGGCAGGCCGCTGCGTAGTAACGTTCTTGACAATGCATCGGTGTGATCCAGTGATGAAAGGAAAGGAAAATAAGAAATTAGAAATTAGAAATAAGAAATAAGGTAGCCGTTCACGACATCTGGCATCAAGGAACACTAATCTTCACTGATCAACACTAATGATACCGCCCTGGAAAGTTTGCAATACACAACATAAATCCGGCAGGTCGTGGAAAAGTCGAAGGCATTTCAAAATGAGGTTTT
>CAZSOG010000721.1:0-3788 GCA_964607555.1 uncultured Pirellulaceae bacterium
TGAACCTCGACCCAAAAACTTGACTCAAGATCATCAAATTTCCGCCCATAAGGTCGCTGACAAAGCAACGGGTTAGCCACTGCGAACAGGCACAAAGATGCCGCTCGGCAAGGCGACGGTTCTAGTAGCCTTCCGCTCACGAGAGGTCGCAGTCTATCCGTGAAGAGTTCCCTTGTCGCGATTACCCGATTATCGGGAGTTCGTAGCCTTTGCGTCGGGGACGTGCCATCCACCAATTCTGGTTGGCCGCATCGCAGTTGGTAAATCGTTGTGCGTCGGGGTCGAACTTCAGACGTTTGCCAACCAGCCCCACCTCGCGGACGATGTTGACCAGGTTGCAGATGGTCGCGGAGCGATAGCCATACGCGATGTCGGCGTTCGCGCGCTGGCGCGACTTGATGCAGTCGATGAAGTTCTTCACGTGCGGGGTCGTCTCGGGTATCCCCTGTTCGGCAAGCGATTTGGGCCGATCGTCACCGGTCAGCAGCGACCGTGGGTTCGATGTGATCTTATCGCGGTTGACTTCGATTTTGCCCTTCTCGCCGACCACGATACATCCGAGCCCCGGTCCGCGGTCCCCGTCCAGATGGCAGCGCAGTTCCACGCCGTTGGCAAACCACATGCGCACCTTGGCGCGCGGCCCAACGAGCTTCGCCATCCGGTAGTAGGGTTGGCCGGTTTCGTCCGCGCCGATCTGGCGCTGTTCGAATCTTCCCGTCTCCATGATCTTGACCGGTTCTTCGAGCATCACCTCGATCGGTCCCGTATCGCTCGTTCCGATAGCGCGCTGCACCTGATCGTAGGAGTGTGCACCCCAACCGGAGACGCCGAAACAACGGCCGCCGGCGTCGTAGTCAGCCCAGCGACTCCAACCGTGATGGATCGCCGAGTGATAGGGTCGCATGGGGGCCGCGTTGGTCCAAACGTCCCACCAGCCGTCCGGACCGCCGTCGGGCATCGGTTGAGCCGGCTTGTCCACCCAGGGGTCAGGGCCGACAAAGTTCGGTGCGAGGACCACTTTGACTTTGCCGATGGCGCCGTTCTGAATGAGGTCGCATGCGTAATTGTTCAACGGAATCGATCGTTGTTGCGTGCCGACCTGCGTGACTCGTTTGTAGTGTTTCGCGGCGGCAACCATGGCCTTGCCTTCCTCGATCGTCAAGCACATCGGCTTCTCGATGTAAGCATCGACGCCCATCTGTAACGCCTGGATCACGATCCAAGCGCGGGCGTGCGTGGTCGTCTCAATCGTGACTCCATCGAGATTCTCTTTCTCGATCATCTTGCGAAAGTCCGTATAGGCGTTCCAGTTCGACTTGAAGTGGCCGAGGATCGCGCGCGTCTGCGGCTCGAAACAATCGGCGACGGCCACCATCTGGAACTCGGGCAACTTCATTCCAGAACCGACTACGGTTCGGCAGCGATTGCCACAGCCGATCAGGCCGATATTGACTTTTTCATTCGGCGAGACGTATTGCGCGCCGCGCGCGACAACGTGGGCGGAAAGAACCATCGGCGCGGCAAAGGCCGCCTTCTTCAGGAACGTGCGTCGTGTCTGGGTGTGTTTCTTCATCATTACTCTCCGTCAGTGGTCTGGGGTCGCGAGTTTTTCAAATCAACACAACGGTTGCCGCACCTGCCAACCGGTTAATCACCACGCCGCCTCGGATTGCGCCGCTTTTCTGCGGTCAGGCCGCTTTGTCTTGGCGATTGTTGGCAATTGTGACCATTATACTCCCAGCGCCGGTGCGCCGTCCAGTGCGCCGCTGAAATGGAACTGGACAGCGTGCCTGATCCGGGTCGGCGGGGTGAACAGCGTCTGTAATAGGTTGTCGCGTCCCCGAGGCCCCCGCGTTTACGCGGCGGCTTCTGAGCCCTCGGCCGCGTGGTGTGTAGGGGGAAGGTGAGACTCCCACCGCGTAAACGCGGGGGCTTCTGCGCGCCGGAGTGCGTGGTGGTTAGGCGAAACCTACCCACCCGGGGCGCGCCGTCCGCGCTCGGTGTCCGGGGCGTTCACTTGACTGGCAGAGTTATTCTCCGCAGGTGTTCTTGGAACGGTGATGGTTGGGGCACGGTCACAATGCCCCGAAGGGGCCCGCACATATCAGCCCGGGGCAGAGTGACGTTCGCCGTTAGGCGGACGGAGCGCCGCCCCGGGTTGCCGTCCCCCAGTGGTCCGTTGCCCTGAAGGGGCAAGACAGACATTGTTTTGCCCTTACAGGGCGGCGTTGCCATGGGGCGATCGTAACCCAGGGCGACGGTCCGCCTCCGTAAGAACTCCGGCGGATCTCTGCCCTGGGCTGATATGTCCCAGGCCTTTCAGGCCTGATGCCGCCGACCACCGTGCCGGAATTTGCTGGATGACGGCCGGCAGTTCGGGCATTGGATCCAAGAGCTCCATGCGCGGCGAAATCATGGTGGCCGGAAGTGGTCACCGCGTCAGGTGGCGCGCGCGGCGCGAGGGCCCGTGGCAAGCTAGGGGCAGTGCGCGAATCTAGGTTAAAGCACGCTGGCCCTGCCGCGCACCGCATTGATCCTCCCAGATACAAAGAGATAATTCACTTCCCGGGCCGCTCCGCGCGCCCACGCGCCAACGGGCGATTGACCTTACCGCTGGAGCTGTTCTCCCCATCTCTCATCGAGCCGCGTTTTTTCGGTTCGAGTGTATGCAATCGTTATGCGCGGCGTTCCCGCCAACGGTCCGGTGATTGGGAAGCATGAACTACCGTGAGCAGAACAATCTCAAAATCGGTCGGTGCGAACAGCACTAAGTATGGAAACCTTTGCACGCGGCGGTACCGCACGCCATCCCCGATCTCTGGATGCCGATTAGGGTCGTCCAGAATAACATCAACTGCGGATCGAACCGCCGCGCAAAATGCATCACCCAATCCGTTGCTTCGCTCATCGTACCAGTTGGCCGCTTCGATCACGTCGCAATTGAACAGGGGGTGATAGCGAATCGCTCTAACCATCCCCACGTTTTCCGATCCGCCGCCACGTCTCTTCGTGGCTAAGACCGAGTGAAGGATTCGCCTGCATCTCGTCGCGCCGTTGCAAAGCCTGGTCGCGCGCCCAGTCTGGAAGCGGGAAGGGGTGCGGCTCGTTCCCGAGGTTGTCCCAGAGTAGTTCCACCAATCGCAGTTTTTCTTCCAGTGGAAGCGCAAGCAATTCAGAAGTATCGATAGCCATCAGAAAAGTCCTCTTGTCGGCTTTGGGGCGGAACGTTCATTCTTCGTATTGTACCACATCGTCGCCAAAGCAACCAATCGTGCATCCGCCGTGGAAAATGAATAGCGATCTATCCCTCCGTGGCAAGGCACGGTGACGTTCGCGTACCGCGCCAAACATGCGGGGCGCGATGGTGAGGACACCAAGGACCACCAGGCCATCAGCGCGGTCGAGTTCAATCGGCGTTACCTGCAGCATGTGATGCCCAAGGGGCTGGGCCGAGCCCAGTCTTACGGCTGGTGGTCGGTGCGGCAGGGACGACCCGGCGAGTGATACTGCGTTGGTCTGACGTAGGAAGTAGCCATGCAAGACAATTGACAACAACTAGCCCAAGTATCGTAGCAGTAGCCAAGCCAGCCCAGATAGAAGAATGAGGCAAGAAACCGCCAATGGCTGCACCGGTCGCGCAACAGACCCGTAACAAGGGGTGGTGCGCAACGACGCCTGGCGGCGTCGGGCGCGGGTGGTGTGCGCCGGTGGCAGGATCTTGGCATATCCACGGCGCCGCAAACACGCCCGCATGGGCAAAAGCCAATGACCGGGGCTGGTCACCGCGG
>CAZSOG010000722.1:0-3779 GCA_964607555.1 uncultured Pirellulaceae bacterium
GGGGGGGGGGGGGGGGCAACCCGGGCGGGGCTAGCCTCGGTCGCGTCCCCAGGTCGCCGTCCAACCGCCCAAGGTCCCCGTCTTGTGTCGCCGTGACGCCAAACGCCGCGGAATTCCCCGCGCCCGTGATCGAACTCGCGACATCACCTCGCGTGAACGATGCGTCCGGAACGAACACGATCGCGATCGCGCCGGCCGTCTGAGCCCCCGGTTGACCCGACTGCGTCAGCGCGCTGGCCGACGTGTCCAACACCAACCCGGGAGTGCCGCCAACGTGGACGGCAGCGCCCGGAAGCTTCAACGGCGTGAGTCCAAGGCCGGCCCCGGCGATCGCCGTGACGACCGCGTCGGCCACCGTGTCGGCCGAGTCACCGTTGCTGAACGGCACCGCGATGTTTCCCGATGCCACGGTCGCGTTATTGTCAAACTCGAAAACCACCGGTGTGCCGTTGTCCAAGGAGAACGTCTGGCCATCCTCGATGCCGCCGGGGACCGCGCCTGCCACGGGCACCTGGATCGTGTAACCACTGTCAAATTCGAAGTCCTGGGAAATGCCCGTGCTGTCGGTCAGTGTTAATGTCTGACCTTCGGCAAGGCCGTCACCATTCTTCAACACGCTGATCGCCGAACCGGTGTCCCATTGATTGGCCAAGTCCATCGCCGTGTCGAAACTTGAACCGGGGTCCACCGCCGGGGTAATCTCGCGTGGTGGCAGCGGTTGCGCCTCGTCCGTGCCAATCCGCAACCGCAACGTGCCCGGACCGAGCAGCACACTGGTGACCGGGTCGATCAGGCTGTCCAGCGCTTGCGCGAAGGTCAGCACCGCCATGTCCGCGCT
Organism: uncultured Pirellulaceae bacterium; assembly: GCA_964607555.1. GTDB lineage: Bacteria > Planctomycetota > Planctomycetia > Pirellulales > Pirellulaceae > JAJSAJ01. Next base: position 839 of record CAZSOG010000722.1, read on the forward strand.
CGAGTCGTACTGAACCGTAACCGGGTTCAGCACCACATCGTCCTGGTTGATGACCGTTTCCGCCGTGTGAATTAACTGATAATAGCGCGGATCCTCCGCCGAGGCCGGGTCCAAATCGTCGTCGTTGAAGTAGACGACGATCTGATCCCGGCGCTGGATCAAGGCGCCGGTTCCGGTCCGCTCAATCGGCTGGGGCACGACCGAAACAATTTGAGCGCCAAGATCCAACTGGAACTGCATCGCGAAATTCTGGCCGTCGTTGAAGGCGTTCCCGTCAATGCTCTGCAGCGGCGCGGGACCGTTGCCAAGAATCTCGATGCGATAGACGTCGTCCGGGAGCGTCTCCTGAAAACGTACCACGACCTCGCGTTGCGAGTCGCCGAAGTCCAAGTAGCCCGGTTGTACCCGAACATCATTGGCACCACCCAAGACGATGGGCGAGTAGTTAATGACTGGCTGACTGATGTCCGTGTCGGTCGCGCCCGCCGGAATCGTCGCGCGGACCAGCAGACCGGCCTCCGCATCGCCGTTGACCGCGTCAACCAGTTGTTGTGCCGTCGTCGGCGTGTTTGTGTTCGTGTTCAACACGACCGCGATCGTCTTGCCTGAAACGCTGACATCCGGAACGGCGCCGTCGCCAAGATCGGCCTTGCTGATCACAATCATGATGCCATTGCCGTCCTGGCCGGGACTTGCCGCCGTGAATTTCACCGCCAAACCGCTGTTCGTGTTGAAGTCGGTGACGGCACTCGCCGAATTCGCCGCATCCATCGTCAACGGTGAATACGTGATGTCCGGCGTTGCAATATCGGTCGCCGCCGCGCCGCTCCGAATCCGCGCCGTGACCAGCGCGCTGGCCGAAGAATCTGCGTTTAACGCGTCGACTAACTGACGCGCGGTGGTTTCCGAATCGACCGTCGTGTTCAACGTAACCTGAATCTGCTGGCCTTGGACCGCAATCGTCGGCGCGACCCCATCGCCGAGATCCGCCTTGTCCACCGCCAGCGATACCAACGAACCGGACATGCCCGCCGCCACCGCCGTGAATTCGATCTGGACCGCGCCCCCCGTGTTGAAGTCCGAAAACACCGCGGCGCGCTCGAACGTCCCGTCCAGCCCGCTGCGCGTGATCTGGATGCTGTCATAAGCCGTTAGGTTACTCTCGTCGGTCGGCAAGGACGCCGGATCGATGTTAGCCACCGAGTTGAAAAGGAACGTCAGATCGCGCGGCGCCGTGTGCCGGATCTGGTTGTCCGTCAACAGCTCGCCAATATTCGGTTGGATACCCACCAGTTGGGGGCCAGCCGTGAGCAAGACACGATCTTCGAGCGGCTCGATGCGTAATTCGCGCTCGGCATGATGCTGAGCCCGAGCTTTACGCGGACGACGATTCCTCTTTGCCTTCAACCACTTATGCGAACGCCGGATGGCCATATACCAACCCCTAAACAAACAGCAAGTTGTACTCTCACGGATCGGCCCGGAGACGAAAACCACATAGCGCCCCGACCAAAGCCCGACTACGTACACACCGCCTAAATGACCCACAAGTTCATTAAAATAGGGAGCTTACGGTATCTGGGAGGTGTAAATAGTCCGGTCGCGTAACTCGCGCCACATAGATTGGATTGTAATTGCTGGCGAACCTAATGCAACGAAAAAGCGCGTTTGACGGGCGTCGAGAAGTTGTTTTGCCGCAAGAATTTGGTCACGCCCGCGCGATCTTCAGCAGCATGCGGATAAATGCCATCGCATTGGGGGGGAAGCTGAGCGTGGAGGTACGCAAGTGGCGCCGCCCGATATCTCCAGTTGGGCGTCAAAGGTAGGTCGGTTCTCCGAACCGACCGCGCGCCATCCCAACTGCGTCCCCCAGCGCGGTCCTCCCACGCCCTGCCCGGACCCCAAGCATGTCTTGGCCAACAACCTGCCAAGACGATGTGAGCGGCGGCGCCCAGAACGGCTCGGAGAGCCGGTCTGGGCTGTTGAAAAACCGGGGTTGACAACCACAGTAAGGCGGTGGGACCGGCATCGGTTTTCTGCCGAGGGCAAGGTTGAATATGGCTTTCAGCCAAAGGAATCGTTTTCCGGTCGCGAACCTGGGCCGTCGGTCGCTTACGCTCCCTTTGGCCCAGGCTACGATGAATATGGCCTTCGGCCAAGGCCTTCGAAAGATGCCTGTATATTCCAGATGGTTGACCGCTGACAAGCGACAGGAAGACCGGAAGAAACGTATTGTGCTACAATAGCGAGTTTTCAACATCCCTAGAGCCGCTCTGCCTATAGCGCCCAAGGCACGATTCGCGGTGCCATGATTTCGGCGCGCCGAGCCGTTTTGCGCGCGCACGATTGCGTCCCCCGAGAACCCGTTCGGCGTAAGAGAGAACTGTGTCGTATGTCCGACCAGAGTGCGGCCGCAGGAGGCGGCCAAAGCGTCACCTGGGGTCACAATTCAGGAGACACGCATACCGTGAAATGGCATCACGAGTTCCTGGGTCCGCGGCGGCTCAACGGTTACCAATGCGCGACAAGTGCTCAACAACCCAGTGCTTGCGACTTGCCCACTATCGGGGGTTCTACGGCGCTGGCACCGTCTGTCACCCGAGCGTCAGATTCTTAGGCGGTAACATGTGCGCACCGTGCGCGCATGTTTTTCCCGAGACCTTACGCCACAAGCCCTACAGTCTCCAGCCTCCAGCCTTGCGGGCGCAGCCCGCGTTAGATTCTTAGGCTGTAGGATGCGCGCACGGTGCGCGCAGTTTTTTGGCCGGGTGGCATCCGCCTCTGGCGGATGTGAAGCGGAGACGCACTCGTCCAACACGTAACCAAGGACTCGCGCCCACACATCCGCCATAGGCGGATGCCACCCATTTTGGTTGCGGCCGAAGGCCGCGTTAGATTCTTAAGCTGCCACATGCGCGCACCGTGCGCGCATGTTTCGAAG
>CAZSOG010000723.1:0-3776 GCA_964607555.1 uncultured Pirellulaceae bacterium
ACACAAAACCGCGTGATCATCGCGCTGGCCTGTTCTTATAGTTTCACCCTAGAATCCGACAAACTGCCAGACATAACATGCGAATTAAGTGGTCAATTGTTGGGTGTCTGCGATTCAGTCCTGCATCGTGTCAAACGCGGATGAAGAACTTGTGCCGATACATCCAGAGCGCGATCAACCAGAACACGACAAGCGCGGAGATTGGGCCGATCAGGTACCCATACATATTGTCGGCCCACGCGTTTGGGCCGAGCGCGTATTGAATCAGTTCGGCAAAGTGGATATGCACGGTTTTCATGGCCCAGGGGCGCAGCAGTTGTCCCATCATGTACATGGCGAGCGAGTTCATACCGACGATGGTCAGCGGGATGGCCAACCAGCGCAGGCGGCATAAATCGAAGACCAGGTAGAACACGGCGAGTGCCCAAATTGCCCACGCGCCGCTATAAAGGACCCAGGATGGAGTCCAGATTCGCTTGACGATCGGGCAGGCGTATTGGCCGGCCAGCACGCCAAGCTCCATGCAGACGACACCGGCCAGCACGAGCGTCAGGAGCTTTTCCCACCAGCGGAACTTGCTGCGCAAGAGTGTACCGCAGAATACGCCCAAGAGCATTGTCCCGATCGATGGGACAAAGTTCAACGTGGCATAACCGCCCTTGTTGTGATCGAACCGTTTGCCATCCACCGTGGGGAATTGGTTCAGCAACCACTTATCCGCCCGCGCGGCGACGTTGCTGTTCTTCGACCAGGGCGCGAACCGGCCCGTCATAACCGTGTCCGGTTCGGCGCCCGCCTTTGCGTAGTCGAAATTCGCCGGTGGCGGAAAGGCGAAAAACAGTCCCCAGTATCCGACCAGGACTACGGCCAGGGCGACCAATTGGATCCAGAACCGGCGTCCCAACAACAGGTAGACGAAAAGGTAACCGAGGCCGATTTGGCATAAGACATTTGCGAACGTCCAGTTCGTGCGTGGCGACCAATTCGAGGAGAGAAAAACGCCGAGCAGCACCAGGATGATGGCGCGCCACGCCGCGTGCGCGAATCGGCGCACCGGCCCCTGCCCGTCGGCCGCGCGCCGCGCATACGAATAGGGCATCGCCACACCGACCATGAACATGAACGCGGGCTGGATCATGTCCCAAAACGGGACGCCGAAAACGCCCAACGTGCTGACCCATTTTGAATGCTCGAAATGGACGGCCAGTTGTTGCCACACATCGAAATCGAAAACGTTCCATACGGGCGCATCGCGCGGCAACCCGGCCAGCTTGGCGATCCCGAAACCGGCTGATGCCAGCATGATCATCACGAAACCACGGTATGCATCGAGGGAGACGAGCCGTTTCGGCCTTTCGGCTACCGCGCGTGCTGCCCGTGGGCGCGCATCGACGGACGAAGTTGGCGTGGATGAGGAGGCTGCTGCTGGGCGGGATCTACTCACGGGACGGGCTCCTTTGTGCCGACAAAAACGCGTCGGTGGCGAATCGGATGAACATATTAAGGTCGCCGCCGCCCTCGGCGCGCCGGCGCGCGGCTTGCATCGCGTCGGTAACGACGGCTTCGTGATCGCCGAGTAACTCCAAGGTGCGGGCAGCGTGCAAGACAGCATTCTTGTCCGCGCCGCGTAAAGCACGTAACAGTACGGGGATCGATCGCTGCGTGTCGCCCAGACGCGCGAGGGCACCGGCACTCTCGATCCGGACCGCGACACTCGGATCCTGCAACGCGGCGACCAACTTAGCACGCGCCGGCGCGGCGTCCGCGCCCAATGCCGCCAGCCCGATCACCGCCCAATAACGAACCCCCGCCTGGTCCGATTCCAACGCACGGACGAGAACCGGCAGTGAGTTCGGTCCCGTGCCGACCAACGATGCCGTGCGGACTAACTCGCGCATCGGATAACGCTGTGGGTCTTTCGCCATCTCATAGGGCGTGTCGTCGTGCAAGCGATCCCAGACTTCCTCTTCCGGCAGGAAGCCCAGGTCGCGCGTGGCAAGGATCCACGCATGCAGCTGGCGGCGCATGGTTTTCAAGGTGCCCTCAAACTTGGGGTCACGCGCCAGATTGTGTATGTTGAACGGATCGGTTTCCGAATCGTACAGTTCCTCGATCGGCTTGGTGGGCCCGAGATAGTGCCACTGCGGGCCCGACAGCTTCGTGGGCCCGAGTTTGGCCATGCGGTACAAATCGGTCCGGATTTCACTCATGTCGGGATAGGCCGACGGCTGATTGTACGAGACGTGCGGCATGAAGTTGCGAATGTAGAGGTAGCGTTTGTCCCGCACCGCGCGGGCCACGTCGGAAGCCTCGTCCACGCGATCTCGAGCACCGTAAACATACGTTCGTTCCTTGCCGGTAAACCTCCCGAGGAACGGCACACCCTGCATGTAATCGGGCGCGCGGACGCCACAGAGACTGAGCACGGTCGGTGGAAAATCAACAAAGCTGACCAGCCGGTCGACACACTTCCCGGCCGCCGCCGGCGCCAAGTGTTGGTACTTCTGCGGAAAATGAATGATCATCGGCACGTGCAAGCCGCTGTCCAGTACCGCACGTTTGTGACGCGGCATGCCGGAGCCGTGATCTGAATAGTAAAACACGATCGTGTCATCGTCCAAACCGTCTTCGTGGAGTTGCTTGAGAATCTTGCCGACCGTCTGATCCATGACCGACACGCAATCATAGAACCGCGCGATCGTGCGCCGCACGACCGGCGTGTCGGGGTAGTAGGGCGGCACCGGGGCCCGTGCGGGATCATGGATGCGATCCGGTTCCAGCCGACTCTGGACTTTCTGTTTGAACTCGTCGTACGGCCAGACCATTGTGCGCGATTGGTGACTGGTCATGATATTGAAGATCGAGAAAAACGGGCGTCCCTTCGGACGGTGCCGCCAATGCGCCGTGGCGCTGCATTCGTCCCACGACGCCGCTATGATCGCCCGCTCGTTCGAGGTGTTGTAGTCCGTTTTCACATTGTTGGTGCAAAAATACCCCGCGGCGCGCAACAGGGCCGGAAACCCCCGCATCTTCTTCGGGATCGGAAACGCCGAGCGCAGACGCTGCGTGCCGAGGCTGGTGGCATAACAGCCGGTGATCAGACACGACCGGACCGGTGAACAGACCGGCGCCGTCGCGAACGTGTTCGTATAACGCACGCCGGCGCGTGCCAACCGGTCGATATTCGGTGTGTCCGCGTAAGTGTCTCCCCAACATCCCAACGTGAGGCTCATGTCTTCCGCCGTGATCCACAAGATATTGGGGCGTTCCGCCCCGACCGCCCCGGTTCCCAACGCCACGATGCAACTCGCGACGCCCACGAACGCGAACACAACGACATGCCACATTTCCTTGACCATCATTCAATCCCCTTCACTGCCAGTCTATCAACACCGTAACCCATGGAACATCCGGTGAATACGATCCGACCCGGCACGCATCGGAACGGATTCCGAAATCAATACGGGCCGAGTGCCGCGTGTCGGATGCTGCGCGTCGTTCCTTGTTATTGTGCACCCATCCATTGTGCCGTAGCGCGGCGCGAGAAGCAACCATGCGGAGAACACGCGAAGACTCGCCCGCCAGCCAAGCCATCGCCGCGAGGAAGACAAAGAAAACACGCGCAAGCATGCTGAACATCTTGCCAGGGTGCGATCCCATTTCGTGTCACGTCGCATCGGCCAGATGAGGGCGTATTTCCCGGGTATTCGCCGCAGGAGGCGCAATGAAATCGTCTGCCTTCAACTTCAGTAGGAGGCGATCCAAGCACTCATTGT
>CAZSOG010000724.1:0-3775 GCA_964607555.1 uncultured Pirellulaceae bacterium
AATAAGAAATAAGAAATAAAAAATTAGAAATTAGAAATTAGAAATTAGAAATTAGAAATTAGAAATTGCGTAAGACTTTAGCGGATTGCAGCGAACAGGCGTGACGAATTGCGCTCCGGAAGACTGAAAACCGCGGATGAACGCGGATCGAATAGACGTTTTTCACCTATCTGTGTTTATCAGCGGTTCCTTCTCTTTCGCGGCATACTGTCGACTCCTGCCAATCGGCTAGCGGGGAGATCACGAATCCGATGAAGCTGGGCGGCGAGGATCCGATGAACCAAGGGCGAATGACTACTCTGTTGCGTCTCACTGGGAGGACTTTGATACTTGCGGCCGTCATCTTGGCACCGTGGCTGTTCGGTGGCGTTCAAGCCAAGGTGCAGGTGGGGTTGTACGCGGTGGTACTCGGCGCACTGGCTATCGCGGTCATCGACGTGATCGTATCTCGATCGCGTCCTATTCGTTTCCCGCTGGTGCTATGGCCGTTGGTCATTGCGTTGCTGGTGGGCGTGGTTCAATTGGTACCGGTCTCGCGATCCGTGCGCGCGTTGCTATCGCCATCGGCCGTCGCGCTGACCGATTCGCTGGCGGGCAGGCCGGAGTCCAAAGACGAATCTTGGGTTACGAAACTTGGAATCGCGCCGCCGCCGGCGCGGCAACCGGTCAGTTTGTATCCGGCATCGTCGCGGCATGATCTGGCGTTGTTGCTGATGGCGGTTGGCGTCTTCTTTGTTGGCTTTGTTTTGTTTCGGCAGCCGGATGTGTTCCCGTGGTTTTGCGGGATCGTGGCGGCGAACGGCGCGGCAATTGCCTTCTTCGGGATGGTGCAACGGCTGTCTTGGAACGGGCTGATCTACTGGTCCGTGCCCCTGCGGCACGGTGGCAAACCGTTCGGCCCGTTTGTCAATCGAAACAACGCGGGCGGGTACCTACTGTTGTGTCTGGGCGCGGCCGTGGCGCTGGTGACTTGGAGCGTCCATCGCTATTTTTCGGATGGGGACATGTGGTTGCAATACCGCGCGAGTGAAATACACAGTTGGCGCGATCGCGCGAAACAGCGTCTGGGATTCATCCTGGCCAACTTGAACGCCACCGTGTTGACGGTATTTGCCGGGACCGGCCTCCTGGCGACTGGAGTTCTTGCGACCCTGTCGCGCGGTGCGGCAGTCGCCATGGTTGTCGCCATGGTCGTGACCTTGTTTGTCGCATTGGTGCTCCGAAAGCAACGAGGGGTCGTGGTCTGGCTGATTACAACGGTCGTTGTCGGCGCATTGCTACTGGCCTGGATGGGGATGGGGCAACAAGTTCGGACGCGCTTGGCGACCCTGCTCGATAGCCGTACGGCGGAGACGGGCAGACTTCCGCATTGGCACGTCGGGATCCAGGCGGCCAGGGACTTTCAGCGTCTTGGCAGCGGTTTGGGCACATACCGTTTCGTCTACCCCCGTTACCAGAAGCTGGCGGTGCGCTACTGGTATTATCATGCGGAAAACCAATACCTGGAAGCGCTTGTGGAGCAGGGGATCATTGGCCTCTGCCTCATGCTGGCCGCGTTGCTGTTCATCACACGTGACGCGTGGTCCATGCTGCGTGGAGATCACGGTCCGTTGACGCTGGCGTTTGCCGTTGGCGGCGTGCTTGCCATTGTCAGCCAAGCCATCTCGTCGTTGTTCGATTTCGGGTTGTATATTCCATCGAACGTGATGCTGTTCGCGCTGCTGTGTGGCGCGATTGTCGGCCGGGCAACCGATGTCCGGGTCCGCCCGGACTTGGCACGACGTGGGTCGTTGGTGGTTCGGCGTCTGCTGCTTGCGCTGTTGGGCGCCGGTCTACTGGCCGGCGGCGTGTGGGGGCTTGGTCGCATTCGGGCCATGGCGGCTGTCGAAACGGCACTTGCCGACGCGCGACGCGACGGCGCATTAACCGGCTTCTCCGTGCCGGTATTGAAGCGTCATGTCGGGCGATTGCAAGCGGCCGCACGATGGCAACCGGACGACGCCGAACTGTGCCGGGAGCTGGCCAAGCTCTGGAGCCAGCTGTATCGCGCGGAAACCTCGGACGCACTGCGCAAGAAAACCACGTTACCGGCAGACGCGCCGCAGCTGAAAAATCTCACGTCGTTGCTGGCGCTGCACCAGCGCATTCATTTTCTCGCGCGTGCTCGCCTCGCGCGGCAACTGGCCAATACGCGTGCTTTATCGCCGGTGCGTGACGACCTGGTCCCGGCACTGAAGCAGTTCTTGATCGCGCGACAAAACTGTCCGTTGCTGCCGGCCGTCCAGTGTGGGATCGCTCAACTGTGCGGCGTCGTGACGGATCCAAACGCGGACGCGTCGTTCATTGCGCGGACGCGGGAATTGGCGCCCGCCAGCCCGCACCTTCTGTTTATTTGTGCCGTGCTGGACTACAACGCGGGTCGCGTGGACGCGGCATTGGCCGGCTGGAAAGCCTGCCTGACCTGTTCGCCACTGTACTTACGCGATATGGTCCAAGTCATGGGCGGCGCCTTGGCCGACCCGGAACTTGTTTCCCGCACCCTGCCGGACTCGCCCACGCTGTTGGTCGACCTGGCACACAAGGATTTCAGCCAGGCGGACCAGGCCGTCGTGCGGAAAACGTTGCTGGATCGCGCGTGGCAGCTGCTGGATAAGGTCAGCTTGCCCGCTGCCGAACGTGCCTACGTGCGCGCCACGATCGCGGCCGACCGCGGTGCGACCGAACTGGCCAGTACAGCCTACCGCAAGGCCATTCGCCTCCGGCCCGATCGACTTGAGTGGCGGTATGAGTACGCACTGTTTCTTCACAAGCAAGGTGATCTGGAGGCCGCCATCGAGCACGTGCTGGTTTGCACGCGAATGGATCCGTACGAGCCCAAGTACAGCCGGTCCCTGAAAGCCATGCGCGGCCAGCAATGGCGACGGCCAGAAAACTGAAGCGATAGGCCCTGATTGTTGTAACTGTTCATGACCCGGAAGCCTGAGAAACGCAGATGAACGCATAGGGCGCATTCTGAAATGCGAATTGCGCAGCCGAAAAGGCGATCCTTGTTACGTCCGATACGAGGTCAGAAAACGACTCTTTCCCGTAAACGCCCGCATTTATCCGCGGTTCCCACGTGTGGGGGGGACTCCAGCGGAATCGTCGCGCGGGATTGTTGACAATTCTGCCGTGCCGGTTATGCTAACACATGGTTGTCCTAGCACGGTTATATCCAATCTGCGGCTCATGGCGACAATAACGGCTGGCCGGAGACGGCGCCTTTCGGGGCCGGTCCCGGTGGCCACTGCCGGTTCTGAATCGCTGGTTCGCATCGGAAGCTCTTCAAATGGAATAGCCGCGCCCCGGCTGGACGCGCTTTACGCTTTTCGTTGCCCACATCCGCCGGTGCATTGTCTGGGGGGCTTTGCGCCGCCGCGCGAGTCCTTCCTTTGTGAACGGATGGCCGCCAGCGGTTGCCATTTGCGCTGTCGGCGTTTATCCGCGGTTTTTTGTCTTATGGGGCCGTGAACAGTTACGATTCGTGAATGCAACATCGCGTGTGTGATTTGTGTGGAAAAAGCAACACCAGCGTGTCCTTGTCGAGAAAGTACGCGGCGAAAAAACTGATCGCAAACCACTGCTGTAAAACACCTTGCCGACATTTGTCTACGGCGATCAAGACGCATTCGCACGAGAATTGCATATCCAGGCTTATCACCTTGCTTGCGTTTCAGGCATGACGCTCAGATCGACCACTGAGAAACCGAATTGATGTGCAACCGGGAGGCGACAC
>CAZSOG010000725.1:0-3773 GCA_964607555.1 uncultured Pirellulaceae bacterium
GTGTGCGTATGTTTTTCCCGAGACCGTACCCGACAAACCCGCCAGTCTCCAGCCTCGCGGGCGCAGGCCGCATTCGATTCTTATTGGATCAGATTCGGGACGACGAACGGTTCGCGGTACTGCCGTTTCAGGTACCGATTTCCCACTGCCGCGTTCGGGCCGGTGAACACTTGCTTGTCCGGATCGAAATCCAATACCGGGCTCAGCCGGATCGCGCTGCTTGCCATGTCGATCCCGTGGGCGTCGAGCAGCTTGTGCATATCGTCCAGCAGCTGGTTCCACGGCTGGAAATCTCCGGCAATTTGGCGTGCCTGCTTGTTGGAGTATGCAGTGCCGGTCCGGTACGCGACGTTGCCCAGGTTGCACCAACCGGTCGACAGATGCCCCATCGACACGGGGGCGTTCAGCACGGACGCGTCCCGCTTGCGTAGCGCAGCGATGAAATTCTTCTGATGGCCGCGTCCGGAATCGCCGGAGAACTTCTTGATCAACTTGCCGTCCTTGTCATACGCGGCGGCACGCCCGCGCTGGCCCTCCAGGCGTCCGCCTTCACAATACGCGATATAACCGCTTGACGGGCCCGGATGCACGGACGACTTGCGCCCACCCGGTTTCGCTGGGATATTCGAGAGCCCCATGATCACCGGGATGCTGCCCGTATCGAAGTAGACAAAGTGCACATTGGGAGTTTCCCCCGCATCGTTGTAAACGACTCGACCACCGCCGGCCACGATCCGCCGCGGTAGCGGTACTCGATCCAGGAGCACATTGTTGCGCATGTCGTCCAGGACATGCACGCCCCAGTTGCCCATTTCGCCACAGCCGGTGTTCCAGACCCAATGCCAGTCATAGTGCAGTTTGTCGCGATAGATGGGCAGGTCCTGGGCCGGGCCGAGCCACAGGTTGTAATCCACTTCCTTCGGGATCGGCAATGGTGTTGATCGTTTGCCGATCGGCGCGCGCACACCGTAGCGATTGACGCGTGCGTAGCGAATCGTGCCGAGCGTCTTATCCGTGTGCAGAAACTGCTTGATCGCCGCCTGCATCGGATCGGACCGTTGCTGCGTACCGATTTGGCAGATCTTGTCCAGCTTCGCCGCGGCCGCGACGACTTGTTGGCCTTCCCATTGGGTGTGCGAAAGTGGTTTCTCGACATAGACGTCTTTGCCCGCCTGCATGGCCCAGATCGCCGCCAGGCAGTGCCAATGGTTGCACGTCGCGACGACCACGGCGTCAATCGATTTGTCATCAAGCAACCCACGCAAGTCGGTCCACGTGTTCGCGTTGGGGAACCGTTTCTTGGCCACGCCAAGCCGTTGCTCGTCCGGATCGCAGAGCCCGGCGATGTGCACGCCGTCGATTTTGTCGAAAGCGCCCATTAAGCCGCCAGCGCGACCGCCGCAACTGATGAAGCCAATGTTGATCTGATCATTGGCACTCGGGGCGGCCAACGAATGCGCGCAAACAGCAGCCGACGCGGCTGCGGCAAGACCGGTACGGACAAAATCACGACGATTCGGATGGCCCATGGATCAAGCTCCCCGTGCAGTAAGAGTATCGTTACATCAGACGTTGTCGAGTTCTTCCCAACGCCGATAGGCGGAAGCGAGCTCGGTATCGAGCTGGTCGAGTCGTTTCTGGTCGGCGGCAATCTGATCGCCGGGTTTCTGGTAGTAAGCGGGCTGCGCCATTGCTTCGTGCAGGGCCGCGATTTCCGCTTCCATACCGTCGATCCGTTCCGGCAATGCTGTTAGTTCTTGCTGTTCCTTGTAGCTGAGACGCCGTTTTCGCGCCGGCGTGGCAGCCGCGTGGATTTCGGATTGTGCACGGCGGGAGGCCGCGGTTTTGTCGGCGACCGGGGCGGCGGCTTGACCAGCGTTCACGGCCGCTGCTTCCGCGCGTTGCCGCACCCAATCATCGTAACCGCCGACATACTCTTTGACGCCGTCTGGCTGGAACACGATCGTGCTGGTGACCACGTTGTTCAGGAACGCGCGGTCGTGGCTCACGAGCAACAACGTGCCGCGGTAATCGACCAGACGCTCTTCCAAAAGCTCGAGTGTCTCCAGATCCAAATCGTTGGTCGGTTCGTCCAGAACGATTACGTTCGCCGGCCTGGCGAACAGTCTGGCCAGCAACACGCGGTTGCGTTCGCCGCCGGAAAGGAATCGGACCTGAGTCCGCGCCCGCTCGGGACTGAACAGGAAGTCCTGTAGATAACCGATCACGTGCCGGGACTGACCGCCGACCTGGACCGTATCACGGCCGTCACCCACTTGTTCCTGCACCGTGAGCTGATCGTCCAGCTGTTCGCGCAGTTGATCGAAGTAGGCAATCCGCAGATTCGTGCCGAGGCGAACACGCCCCGTCTGGGCGGGCAACTGGCCTAGGATCAAACGCAACAACGTTGTCTTGCCCGCACCGTTAGGGCCGATCAACCCAACCTTGTCACCGCGCAAGACGGTCGTTGAGAAATCCGTGACGATCTGGTGGTCGCCGTAGGCGAACGAGATCTCCTTGACTTCGGCGACCAGATTGCCGCTGCGCACGCCTGCGTCAATTCTCATATTGACCTTGGCCTGCTGGGAGCGGCGTTGGCTCCGTTGGTGACGCAGTTGTTCCAACGCGCGGACCCGGCCCTCGTTACGTGTGCGGCGTGCTTTGATGCCCTGGCGTATCCAGATCTCTTCCTGGGCCAGTTTCTTGTCGAATCGCGCGTTCTGTTTTTCCTCGGCGTCCAGTGCCGCCTGCTTGCGGCGGAGAAACGTGTCGTAATCACACGACCAGTCAAACAGCTTACCGCGGTCGATTTCCAGAATGCGATCCGCCATCCGGCGCAGGAACATGCGGTCGTGCGTGACGAAAATCAAGGTCCCCTGCCAACGACCCAGGAAGTTCTCGAGCCACTGGATCGCATCGATGTCCAGATGGTTGGTCGGCTCGTCCAGTAGCAACAGGTCGGGGGTCATGACAATTGCCTGAGCGAGCAGAACGCGCCGTTTCATACCGGCCGAGAGGCGTTCGAAACGTGCCGCGCCGTCCAATTCCATGCGCGACAGGAGTTGTTCGACCTGGTGGTGTTTTTGCCACTCGCCCACCGCGTCCACGTGATCGTCCACCGCGGGCGGCAACCAGCCACGTTGGACAATCTCAAACACCGTGCCGGCCACATCGCGCGGCACATCCTGCGGCAGCAGCGCGACACGCGTGCCGGGCACGATCTGCACCCGGCCACCGTCCGGCTCGATAGCACCACGCAAAATACGCATGAATGTCGTTTTGCCGGTGCCGTTGCGCCCGAGCAAACCGATCCGCTGCCCCGGCTCGATACGACAATCGACCGAGTCGAGTAGCGGGGGGCCGCGGAATCCGATGCTGAGCGCGCTGATCGTGATTAATGCCATGGAGCGTTTAGTGCCGTGTCAAGCTCGAAGTGCCTGCAACAAAACTGCTTCGGCAGACTGTTGATCCGCCTCTTCGACGGACGTGGACGTCCATCGTACATGCTTGAAACCCGGTTTTGTAACAGCTTCTTATGATATGGGATTAGCTGTGGACAGGAATACGGCCAAAGCAGTTTGCGTTGTTCGGTGGGGTGCCGGTCGCGCCATGCATTACCAGCGCGCAGCATGAAATGCCCATGTAATGCGGGAGGCCCGCAACCGACAAGGGAATACGCCCTTGTTCCGCAGCGCTCCCGTTGTTCGCTTGGAAACACGCGCGCACGGTGCGCGCATCTGGCAGCCTAAGAATCTAACGAGGCGTTGCCTCCA
>CAZSOG010000726.1:0-3767 GCA_964607555.1 uncultured Pirellulaceae bacterium
ATGTCGCGGTAATGCGTGGACCGATCGTCTATTGCCTGGAGTCCCCCGACTTGCCGGAGAGTGTTGCCATCGATGATGTGGCAATCATCCCGAACGACAAATGGACGGCACGGCATGAGAACAACATGCTCGACGGCGTGGTCGTGCTGGACGGTGACGGGTGCGTTTCGCCATCACACGACTGGACTGGCCGGCTTTATCAACAATGGAATCCGAACACGCTGCGACGGCAACGCATTACACTGATTCCCTACTACGCCTGGGCCAATCGCGGCGTGTCGCAAATGACCGCGTGGATTCCGGCGGGAATCGAGGCACACCGCTGAACGATCCGACACGCGCAATGCGGATGGCACTCGAGATAGGATACCGGTATACTGGACTTCGAAGACTTCTTGAAGTTACTCGAAACACATCAAAATGAATACGATGATATCGCTTGCCCTGGTTGAGGTGCTGCTGTTTCTTTCACCGGCCATGGTCTCCGCGGCGGATTGGCCCACCTGGCGCCATGACATTGCGCGTAGTGGAGCGTCGACGGAGGAACTGCCCGCGATGCTTCATCTACGTTGGTCGCGTGAACTTCCCGAGCCACGCGTCGCCTGGCCGAACGAACCGCGTTTGCAGTTTGATGCGGCGAACGAGCCGGTTGTGATGGGCAAGACTCTGTTTGTCGGTTCGTCGTGCGATGGCAGCCTGCGTGCCTTCGATACGCGAACTGGTGAAGTCCGGTGGACGATCTACACGGAAGGCCCCATACGTTGCGCGCCGATTGCTTGGGACGACAACGTCTATGTCGCCTCCGATGATGGTTATCTCTACTGCCTGGCGGCGGCGACCGGTAAGCAACGTTGGAAGGTGCGTGGGGCGCCGAAGAATCGGCCTGACTTTCGCCACCTGGGTAACAACCGATTGATTTCCTATTGGCCAGTCCGCGGTGGGGCTGTGCTGCGTGACGGGATCATCTACTTTGGCGCGGGCATTTGGCCGTCCATGGGCGTCTTCATCAAGGCGGTTGATGCACGATCCGGCACCGTCCGATGGACGAATCACACGGCCAACCATCTCGACCAAGTACGTCTTGACCACAATGACATGCAGGAGGCCGGGCTGTCGCCCCAGGGTTACTTCCTGTTTGCCGGCGGCAAGTTGCAAGTACCCAACGGCCGCTCGATGCCGGCCGGCTTCGATCTCGAAACCGGCAAGTTGCTCCAATATATCCAGGGCTACCGGCGCGGCGACGCGCGCGTGACGGCTTCGGGACAATACCTGTTTGTTGGCGAAGCGGGTATCGTCCGAGCCGCCGATGGCCGCGAGGTAGGCGAGCGTTGGGTGGCCGCCGGCAAGGACGCGCCACAGCGGTGGAGCACTCCTAAACTCGATCTGTTCGAAGGCCCCATGTTCGGCTACAACTTCGCGCCCGGCTGCAGTTTTCGGTCCGTTTTTGACCGTGGTGTCGCGTACGGCGTGAGTAAGGGGTTTCTGTACGCGCGCGATCTGAACCGAGCACGCATCTCGCTCTACGCGAAAGAAAAGGGCGACGTTACCTATCATCCAGCCAAATGGGATGCACCCGAGATCTGGAAACGCTTGCGGATCGCCGCGCAACCGGGCGCGGCCGCGCATTGCATGATCAAAGCGGGGCAGCGTCTTTACATCCAAGTGAATCAACGCCTCGTCGTGGTCGACGTCGCGCGGGGGAACGGATCACGGCCACAAGTCCTCGAACAGCATGAACTCGGTGGCACGCCCGCCAGCATGGTCGCCGCGGACAGCCAACTCTTTGTCTCACTGACCGACGGCCGCCTACTCTGTTTTGGCGAGGCCGTGCCGTCCGTGGTTATCTATCCTCGAGCGAAGAAACATGTGGCCGAGCGCGACGATTGGGCAAGCCGGCAAGCCACGCGTATTCTGGGACAATCGCAAGTCAAGGAAGGCTACGCACTGGTGCTCGGCCTCGACCGTGCCCATTTGGTTGACGAGTTGGTCCACCGATCGCAACTGCACGTCATCGCCGTTGATAGCGACCGTGGGCGTGTCAACGCCCTGCGCGCGCGGTTGACGGAAGCCCGACTGTATGGGGAGCGCGTCGAAGCGTTTGTCGGGGACCCACTTACTTTTCGGTTCCCCCGATATCTGGCAAATCTGATCATCGCGCCACGGCCATTCACACCACAAGCCTGCTCGCCAGCGGTGGCCAAGCACCTGTACCAGACGCTGCGTCCTTATGGCGGTGTGTTGTGGGTAGCCGGCGATATGACGGACATGCCGCGATTCAAGGAGACTGTCGCGGCGGCCCATCTGGCTTCCGCGGAAATCACGCAGCAAGACGAGGCGCTGCTCATACGCCGCGCGGGCCCCCTGCCCGGTTCGGCCGACTGGACTCACGAATCGGCTAGCGCCGCGCGCACGTATTTCTCGCGCGATGATTTGGTCCGCGCGCCGCTCGGCGTGCTCTGGTACGGGGACGGACCGGATTACGGCTTCTATAAGCGTAAAGACTATGGTCGTGGAGTGAAGCCGCAGGTGGCCGGCGGCCGGGTGTTTGCATTCGATGATGTCCGAAAACTCCTCGGCGCCGTGGATGCCTACACCGGACGCTTGCTCTGGACGTTCGCGACTGGCGTGGACCATGTGCGATTTGCGTCGCGGCTGGACGCCGTGTATGTCGCGCGCAATCAAGAATGTGACCGACTCGATCCCGCGACCGGTAAAATCACGGCCACGTACCGTTGCGAATTGCCACAGGCGGCCGGCAAGCCATGGGAGGTCGTCGATATCCGCGTGTCAGACCAAGTGATTCTCGTCGCATTGAGCCGCGACGTTCCCGAGGGACATAGCCATCCCGCCGTGCAAGCCGGGCTTTGGGACTGCGCGACGCTGGTGGCGCTGGATCGGGCGAGTGGTAAGCAGCTTTGGGTGAAGACGCCAAAACAACGCTATAACATCCACGCGATCGCAATGGGGCGAGACCTGGTGTTCGTGACCGATTCGATCGCCCCGCACGCCGCCAAGCAACTGGACCGCCGCGGAATGTTGCCCGGCTCCATGCCGTCCGTGACTTGTGCGCTGGAGGCCCGGACCGGACGGACGAAATGGACCTTGCAAGCGGACTACGACGTTCGCAATATCGCCCGATCCTGGCAATCCATCCGTGGCAACGACGATTGGATTTCATACGCGCGCGAAAAGGATATCGTCTTGCTCGGCAAGAACTCACGTGTCGTTGCCGTGGATGCGCGATCCGGAGACGTTCGCTGGAAAGGCATGGCTGGTTCGCAGCCAATGATCGTGCGCGCTAACAGCTTCATTAATCAGGCGGGCAACCAGTACCGTATCACAACCGGTCGACTCATAAGCAAGACGCCTCTTTTTCGACGATCCGGGGGTTGCAATTACGCGGTGGGCAACACGCATCTGATGCTGATCCGCAATCGCAGTATCACGTATTTCGACATCGCGCGTCACAAGGAATTCAGTCTGCGTGGCATTCGGTCCGGATGCAGCAATTCCTTAATCGCCGCCGATGGCCTGCTGAACATGCCCTGTTTCTCCTACGGCTGCGTCTGCAACTATCCGCTGCAAACTTCGTTCGCGATGCGTTACATGCCGGAATCAGCCGACTGGGCCGGCACGCAACCAGTTCCTTCGCGTGCCCGATAGGTGAACGAGTCTTATCAGCTAAGAACCTGTCCCAAAACCCATTTTTGAGGATGTACGATGGACGTCCACGTCCGTCGAAGAAGCGGATATTAACTCTGCCGAAG
>CAZSOG010000727.1:0-3752 GCA_964607555.1 uncultured Pirellulaceae bacterium
CCACCGCCATGGCCTACGCGGAGCTTGCTTCCACCATGCCCAAAGCCGGCGGCGTATTGGATGCGTGGGGCCCCGCCACCAAAAAAATCTCCACCTCATTCAGTGGTTTGAAATCCCAATCCAGTATAATACTGATTCATGAATCAAGTGTGGCCCGTGTTATTAGGAGCGAACATGAATCAGGCAGGAACTCACGCACTGACTCTTCTGACGCTTTGCCTGCTCGGCGCCGTACACGTCCCGTGTGACGTCGCGGTTCATGGCGCGGAACCTCGGGTGGCGAATCGGGTGAAAGAGAACGCCGGTAAGATCGCCACAGACCGTCGCGCCGTGCGCGACATGCTGGTGATCAACGAGGACAACAGCCATTTTTTCGGGACGCGCAAGGCGGAGGACATGACGCTTGACGGATTGCGCGCGTTCGTCGACCAGTATGCCGGATCGCGAATTACGCATTTGTTCTTGTGCCCAAATGCGATGCGCGCCAGTTTTCGCAGCAAGACACGCGATGCCATTTGGGATCCGGTCGATGGAAAGTCACCGACCGATCGATGGCCGGTCAACGCCAAACGCCTGCATGATGCCGGGCTCGATCCCTATACCGTGTGGATCGATCGGTGCCGAGAAAAAGGGATTTCGCCATGGATTTCGATGCGGATGAATGATATCCATAGTGTCGATGACCCGAGTAACTTCATGCACTCGACATTCTGGCGCGCACACCCCGAATATTGGCGCGTACCGCGTGGTTCGGCCAGTCCCTGGGTCAACCGCGCGCTGAACTACGCACACACCCCCGTGCGCGAGTACCAGATGCGTTTCGTCCGCGAGTTGCTTGAGCGGTATGACATGGACGGCCTGGAACTGGATTGGATGCGGTTTGGTTACCACCTGACACCCGGCCATGAAACTCAGGAAGCTCATATCCTGACACAGTTCGTGCGTGATGTGCGAGCGCTGACCCGCGACTGGTCACGGCGCCGCGGGCACTCGATCGTGCTCGGAGTGCGCGTGCCGGCGCATCCGGATGCCGCGGCCGGACTTGGGATGAACGCGGTCGAGTGGGCGGAGCAGGGGCTGGTCGATCTGATCGTGCCGTGTCCGTTCTGGACGTCGTCCGACTTCGATATCCCGGTCGAACTATGGAAGGCTCGTTTGGGCGTGCATGCCGCGCGGGTTACGGTTGCGCCGGGTCTGGAGTACAACGCGCGGCCCTGGCCTGGCGCCGCGGCGGTTGCCAACGATCTACGCGCGGCACGCGGTTTTGCCGCGTCGGCTCGATACCGGGGTGCCGATAGTATTTATTTGTTCAATTGGATGGACAGCCAGACACGACCCGTCCAGGAGAGCGCGTATCGGTTGCTGTTGCATGACGGACTGTCCGAGAAAGTTGTGGCGGCGGCGCCGCGCCGTCACCCGGTTTGTTTTCGGGACACGGTACCCTCCGGATTTCCGAACGGGGCTCAGCTGCCGGCCGCCACGCGCGGCGGTGCCAAGTTCCAAGTCCACATCGGTCCGCGGCCCACGTCCGGTAAGGTATGGGCGATCGTCGGGCTTGCACGCCAGGACGGTGTGCGGACGGCCGAGTTTCGCGCGACTCTGAATGGGCGGCCGCTCGCGGCATCCGAGGAAGTGAAAGACCTGAGCCCCTTCGGCGGTGGGCCGGTTCGAGCCATCCGATTCGCCTGCCCCCGGCAAGCCGCGTCGGCCGGCTACAACAAGCTCGATGTTCAACAGGTGGACCACCGCGCGGACCAGAAAATCGTGTGGGTCGAAATCGACGTGGAGCCTTGAGCAATGGCGCGCACCAGTTGTGCGAGGGCTTTCATGTTCTTGCCCCCTCTTCGTACGCTGCCGGACGGCCATGGATTTGCGGAGAAGATCGGGCAAGAATATTAGACGGCAAGAATATAAGTAACTGTTCACGGACCAGAAGAAAAAGAACACTAATCGACGCTAATTCTCGCTAATACCGGAAAACCTCACCTTGAAATGCCTTCGACTTTTCTACGACCTGCCGGATTCATGTTCAGTGTTGCAGACTTTCCAGGGCTGTATCATTAGTGCTGATCAGTGAAGATTAGTGTTCCTTGATAGAAAATGTCGTGAACGGCTACGAATATAAGAGGATTCCTTCCGTCGAGCGAATAGGGGGGCTGGCCACCGTGTTTTCATCAGTCCTGCAAACCGCGGCCGTATTCGTCGATGAACGCCAAGTCTCGAAAGCGGGTCTTGTAGTCGGCATCGATCCAGGCGGCGAATGTCGTGATGTGTCGAATGCCCCGCTTTCGATAGGCCGCCACGTCGGCCAGAAAAACCGCCTTGTTCCACGGTAGCTTCACGCCGGGTCTTTTCCACCGGGAGAAGCGGGATACGTCGAGCCAGTATTCGAGCACTTGCGCCGTGTCTCTTGAAAACACCCTTAAGTTGGCATCCAACGCCTGCAGGCCATCCGCGAGACGAGGATCCTGTTGCTGCACGTAGGGAATGTCATAGCGTCTCTTGATCGGCGCAAACTCGAGAAAAACACCTGCATGCGGCTGCACGTTCCGCGGTGGCACGAGCGTGTCATGGTAGGCAAGGTGAGCGACTTGTGTCTTGTGGTCGGTCCTTCGCAGTTCTCGACACAACCGGTTTTCGATCACCAATGCCTGTTCCGAAGGTGACAGCTCCTTGCACTTGGCACACTGGCACCACGGTTTGCCGTCATCACCCCAGTAGAAATAACGACCCGTTGTTGGCCGAAGCACTTTGGCGATGTCAATCGCATTGCGTGAGATGATCTCCAAAGCCCGCTCGGAATGCACGCAGCAATTGGCGTCCGGCGTGCGAACGCCCGAGTCACTCATGCGAAACAGCTCGGGGTTCTTGTCGAACAAGTTCCGGGGCAGCAACTCCTTCATGGCATGAAGTTCATACTCGATGTCGAGCTCCAGATCGCGGCACTGCTGGAGAAACCGCTGTCCCGCGTCGGACTGTATCCAGCGAACCACGGCCTGCGGCGAGTTTTGGTGGTGAATACCGATCGTGGTCAGGCCGGCGCGCTTTGCCCGCCGCGGCCAGTCGGCCAGGGTCAAATCTTCCGGCAACAAAACGACACCGCGGGTGGCCAACGGCTTGTTTGGCTTGGAATCGGCACGCGCATCGAGCCTGCAAAGAGCCTGAGCCGTGATTCCACCGACACAAGCGGAAGTGAATTGCCGACGATTCAGATAGCGCATCGCATTGCCTCTCCCTTACGTGTTTTGCCCCAGGGAATAGTGTCACCTTCAGTTTACCATAGGAACGGGACAAAACGCTTCGTCGTCTTGGCCCACTCGTCCTACTGTCCGGTCGCTTTTCCGATGACGTGGGAGATTCGACGCTCCGCCCATCGGCGTGGTCAACGAATCGTCGCGCAGTTGCTGCACACCGAGCTGCGCGGTTCGCCTCGTCCGGCTAACGGGCGGCAAGTCGCCAGTTTATCGGAAGCAACTCGGCAGTGAAAGCAGGAACGCGTCCTGGTGAGAGGGCGCAGCGCCGTGCGCGGGTTTCCCGACCCCGCCACTCAGGCGACCGAAGGTCTCCACAACGCCGTGCTCAACCATCGCCAACGCGATCGAGTGGCGCAACTCCTAGGAGGTAGAACAGCGGCGTCGTTTGCTTGCCAGGATAGCCGCGACTCCGGAAGACCCGCAGCGGGCAGTCCTTCACTATGACTCCTAATGCGGGTGGCCCGCAACCCACAAGGGAGTACGCCCTCCTTCGGTCGC
>CAZSOG010000728.1:0-3749 GCA_964607555.1 uncultured Pirellulaceae bacterium
TCGAAACATGCGCGCACGGTGCGCGCATGTGGCAGCCTAAGAATCTAACCGCCTGTAGAATATTTAGCCGGTTTGCCGAATACCTCGACCTCGATGTAATGGTTCATGCCGTTGGCCGTGTTGCCGTCGCTGTACAAACGGACGTAGCGTCCACGAACGCCTTGCGCGTCAACCAGGCAGCCAAGATAAGTTTCGACGTAGGCCCGATCGCGTCCAATCCCCATCTTGGCCGAGGCGTCCGTGTCGTTGTTGTAAATCGTATGCACGTCTTTCTTGAAATTCGGGTCGTCCGACACCTGCACGATGACATCCTGGTAACTGCGCCCTTCCCGGAAATAGTGCCACAAATAGACCGCATAGATACTGGCCGACTGACCCAGATCGATCTGTACCCACTGCAGATCCGGGGATAACTCGAGCAGATTGTCGTCGGTACCCTCCTTCTTCCCGTCGGTGACGAAACTGAGTTTGCCGATCGTCGGCCGGGTCTCACTCGACGTGACTTTTTTCTTGAGCGCCAGATTCACCGTGCCCTTGGGGACCATCAGCTTGAAGTCTTCCTCTTTCGGCACTACCGTTCCGGGGTAGAGCAAGGCAATGACATCCGGGGGCGTGCCGGCCAGGATTTCTTCCGGAACCTTGGTCTTGAGTGGTACCTTGGGCGCGGCCGCAGACAGTGGCACGACCAAACATCCAACCATCAACAGAAGCAGCAACTCACGAATCATGATGCATAATTCTCCATTTCGAATTTCATCAACACCACCGGAACACTTTCACAAAACCGCCGGTCCACAAACAACGACGGGCAGCCGCGCGCGTCGTGGTCGCGTGCGATCGACGCCGACGCCCCACGCCCCGTCACGGATTCTCTGAGTCCAGGACACGACGGCTTCCCGAGACCAGAACCATGTCCACTATTCTACCACAATCGAGCGGTCGTAGCAGACGCTTGGGCGTTTAATTGTCCACGAGCTCATGTTCGATCTGTTCGAGTGATTTCCCTTTGGTTTCCGGCAGTTTGGCCGCAATGACGAAGAAACCGATGATACAGATTCCGCCGTACAGCCAAAACGTGCCATGGGCGCCCAGACGCGCGTTCAAGATTGGGAAACTCGAAGTCAGTGCCGTGCACGCGGCCCAGAGAAAGAAAACCGCCACGGACATCGCCGCGCCGCGGATGCGGTTCGGGAAGATCTCTGAGACCAGGACCCACGTCACCGGGGCCAACGACATGGCATAGCAGGCGATCGCCGCGACAACCAACAGCAGCATGTGCGGGCCGCGGCTGTGCATCCAGTAGCCGGTCCCAAGTGCCGCATAGATGATCGCCAACCCGCCGGCACCGATCAGCATCAGGCGTTTGCGTCCAAATCGATCCACCGTATAGATCGCGACAAACGTGAAAACAAGGTTCACGATTCCCGTGATGACGATGTTCAACATGATGGCATCGACCTGGTATCCCGCTTCGCGAAAAACCTCCTGGGCATAGTTGAAAATAACGTTGATGCCGCACCATTGTTGAAACACTACCAGGAACACGCCCAGGGCGAGAATCCGCAGGAGCCGCGGATCCAACAGATCGCCGAAACGCACCCGACCAATCTCGTCGTCACTGAGCGTCTTGCGGATATTGGCCACCTCGACACCGGCGAACGATTCTCCGCCAACCCGCGCGAGGATCTGCCGGGCCGCGTCCGTGGACCCGTTCTTGACCAGCCAGCGCGGGCTTTCCGGGACGAGGAACATGAGCAAGAAAAAGGCGAATGCCGGTACTGTCTCGGCACCGAACATCCAGCGCCAGCCATGCTGGCCATTCCACGCGGCCACCAGATACGTACGCAAGACCCGACGATCTTCGCGTTCCTTCGCGGCCTTTTCCTCGTCGGTTCGCGTCTGGACGACATGCAGGTCGGAAAACGCCTTCTGGATACGCGCGAGCCCCGCCGGGTCGGTCACCGCCCGGGCATCGGCAACTTGTTTCGCGGGTGTGCTCGTCCACGTTGGGCCGACCAAAAGACGCAGCTGATCCGCAGTCGGCACCGGCTTCGCGATCGACCAGTTGACTAACTGCGCCGCCAGAATACCGATCACGATCGTCAGCTGGTTGATCGACACGAACTTGCCACGCACCGCGGCCGGCGACACCTCGGCGATGTACATCGGTGAGAGGTTCGAGGCGATCCCGATTCCGATCCCGCCAACGACTCGGAACGCGTTGAATGATGTCAAGTCCCATGCGCGCGCGGTTCCAATCGCCGACAACGTAAACAAGAACCCGGCGAGGATCAGCAAACGCTTGCGACCGTACCGGTCACTCAAGGCCCCCGCCGCGAGCGCGCCGACCAGGCATCCCATCAGCGCGCTACTCATGGTCAGACCTTGCCATAGTGACGCATTGGCGATCCCGAAGAATGGTTCGTAAAACGGCTTGGCACCGCCGATCACGACCCAGTCATAACCAAACAGCAGCCCCCCCATGGCGGCGACAAGGCATACCGTCCACAAGAACCGCAGGTTGTAGCCACTCAGTTTGGTCTGCATCATCACCTCGGATTTCAAACAACTCAAGTGAGAATCGTGAGATTCGTGGTTCCCGTCGGCTGGCGAGTTCAGTTGGGGAGTAGCGTTTCACGACACCTGCTATCAAGGAACACTAATCTTCACTGATCGACACTAATGATACCGCCCTGGAAAGTCTGCAACACTCAACACAAATCCGGCAGATCGTGAAAAAGCCGAAGGCATTTCAAGATGCGATTTTCCGATATTAGCGAGAATCAGCGTCGATTCGTGTTCTTTTTTCTTCGGGTCCGTGAACTGTTACAGTTGGGGTTACCGCACCTCGTGTTTGGCCACCTCCCACGTCCCGTCGCTTTGGCGTCGAAACGTCAACTTCCATGTGACGGCCGGACCCCCGAGTTCGGCGTGCGTCAGCGAGGCGGTCATCACCGCCTCGTCTTGCGTGACCGTCGGGCCCGACTTGATCCTCTTTACCTTGAGCACCATGTTATTCTGTTGCAGATAGCTGGTCACGGCTTGCAAAAAGGGTGCCGGGTCCACGGTCGATTTCTGGCCACCGCAGCCGAACACCGAGATTACGCTGAGCAAGAACATCAACAATAGACTGGGAGCGGCACCGAGCGCGCGGGTCGGTTGTTGGTCGCGTTCTTGCCCGCGGCGGAGGGGGCTAATAAAAAGCAACCAATTCGAAATCACGAACCGGAAGTCCGCCGTGTGGCGCGGGGCCGGTTGGGAAAGTCCGTTCTGATCCCAAATGCGGGAGGCCCGCAACCCACAAGGGAGTACGCCCTCCTTCGGTTGCGCTCCCGCTGTTCGCTTCGAAACATGCGCGCACCGTGCGCGCATGTGGCAGCCTAAGAATCTAATGCCTGCCCGTAAACTCTGGGCGCCGCAAATGGCGCCGTTGCCGATATTCCTCGGCTCCGGTTCGCAGGGCTCGGGCACTCGGCTATTCATCGTTTCGATCGCGTTCACGCTCGTCTCCCGTTGAAAGATATGATTATTGACAACGTGTTATGCCGCACATTCGTTGCGTTGTCAAGAAAGGGGGCGCGCGGAATGACGAAATCACGAAATCCGCGGATCCCAGCCGTGTCTGGCCAAAGTAAGGCGTGGCCGGTACCATAAGGGGTTTTCCTCGGCGGTCTTAATTGCACAGCGCCACTTGGTCTGTCACGCATGGCGCAAGTCACTCCAATCGAGGGAGTTACGCCCCCGCCCAC
>CAZSOG010000729.1:0-3743 GCA_964607555.1 uncultured Pirellulaceae bacterium
GCGCGTCTGGGTGGAGCCACTATTTTTGCACTCCCTGCGTCTCCCGCCCGCGCACCTCCCGCCCCCACCCAGCTCGTCTGGGTGGAGCACATGATTCTGCACTACCCGCGTCCCACGCCTGCGCACCTCCCGCCCCCGCCCAGCTCGTCTGGGTGGAGCGCATGATTCTGCACTACCCGCGTCCCACGCCTGCGCACCTCCCGCCCCCACCCAGCTGGTATACTGCCCACTTGTTCAGAAATTTTATAAGACCGATTGGGCCGCCGGCGCCCACGGATTCGAAAAAACCCGGAGAACTGAATCCACGAATCCATGCAACCGGCCATCGGACGGGCGCCGACATGGAATCGACCTGAGTCTGACCTACGTTTGACTTGATGTGGAACTTAGGCGGTCAATACGCGAGTTGGTTGCAAAGGGGGCCCGCGGTGGACCATTTCGAAACACGGATTGGCCAAGCAGACTTGACGGCACTCGGCTTGTCCGAGCCCTCTCCCACGCGTGTCATTGTTCAAGCCGGTCGGTTCAAGGGTGTCGAGGGCGAACTGGTGGAACCGTTCATTTCTGGCCGCGCGTTGGTGCGTCTGCAACGCGGCGTGCTGATCGAGATCGATGCGAGTGTCCTCCGCACGCGCGACGCGTCCACCTGATGCGCCGGGCACTGGGCCGTACTGCCGGCTGCCATCACACCGCGCCTTGTTGAGCCCCACGGCCCTCTACGCTACATTCTTGGTAGCCACGTCACGCATGGCCACTCGAATTTCTGGGCGTGATTTCCTTGGCTCCATCCGATCGAGACCGCGTCTTCGCGGCATCTTGATGCGACAAGTTGTGCACAACGGGAGATTGAATGATGAGATTCCACAAACAGACCGCGCTCGTGTTCCTATTGGTTGTTCCACTCACTGCTTCGGCGGCCGAGTTCGCGAGTGATTTCGCCAACACATACGATCGGATTTGGGTTGGCAAACAGTATTGGGCCAATCCCATGGAGGACTGGCGCATCCAGGATGGGCGGCTGGAGTGTTTATCCGACGGGCCGAATCGCAACGTGCATGTGTTGACCCATACCCTGAGCGCCGTGCGCGCTCCATTCACGGTCTCCGTCAAGGTCGACTTGCTAGCCAAGGGCAAGAATACCGGTTCCGCCGGATTTCGATTGGGCGCGCGCGATGAAATCGACGATTACCGGGCAGCCGCGTTACGTGGCAAGGGCTTGGACTGTGGCGTGACCAGCCAGGGTGAACTGTTCCTGATGCGGCGGCGCCAACAGGTTGATTCGATGCCGGATTCGGCCGTTCTGCAGTTGACGGCAACACCCGGCGATGACGATTCGTACGCAATCGTACTCCGCCTGAACGACGCCGAAACGGGCAAGCAACGGGCCGCCATCACGGCCGGCAACGTGCCGGCCGAGCGGCTGGTCGGCAGCTTGGCGCTGGTGAACAACCACCCGTCGATTGTCGGGCCACGCAAGGGGAGTGCCGCGCGGTTCGCGTTCTCGAACTGGACAATCAAGGGCGCCAAGATCGCGTGCCATCCGGACCGTGCGTTCGGGCCGATTCTGTGGGCCATGCATACGTTGAGTAATTCGCGCGGCGCGGACGGGCACGTGCTGAAACTGACCGCCCAGATGCCGCCGCTCGGGAAACGGAGTTCAGCTTCCGTCACACTGCAAGCGAAGCGTGATGGCACGTGGCAGTTAATCGGCGTCGCGAAAATCGATCCCGACGCGCGCACCGCGACATTTCGCGTCGCCCACTGGCCGGCAGACCAGGATGTCCCCTACCGATTGCTCTACAAGACCAACACGAAGTCCGGCACGCTGCGGGATGAATACACGGGAACGGTGCGGCACGATCCGGTCGATCGCACGCTCGTGGTTGCCGCGTTCACCGGCAACGCCGATACGGTCTTCCCCAACCTGCAAACGGTACACAATGTCACGGTGCGGAACCCCGACCTGCTGTTCTTCAGTGGGGACCAGATCTACGAAACCGTCGGCGGCTACGGGATCGTTCGCGAACCGGCCGATCGGGCGATCTTGAATTACTTGCGAAAATGGTATCTGTTCGGCTGGTCGTTCGGACCGTTGATGCGGGATCGTGTGACCGTCTGTTTACCCGACGACCATGACGTGTTTCAGGGCAATCTTTGGGGGGACGGCGGGCGCAAGATCACGCGTGAGGAGTGGCAGAGCAAGGTACGTGGAGCGGCGGTCGTCGGCGGCATGGGCGGCTACGTGGAACCCGCCGAGATGGTCAACGTCGTGCACCGCACACAGTGTTCGCACCACCCTGATCTGTTCGATCCGAAACCGATCAAGCAAGGCATCTCGGTCTATTTCGGCGACATGGTCTACGGCCGCGTCAGTTTCGCGATCATCGGCGACCGGGAATTCAAATCGGGTCCGATGGAGGTTGCGACGTGGCCAGGTCGTGCCGATCACGTGAAAGACCCAAACTTCGATGTCGCGAAGCTCGACAAGCCCGGACTCAAGTTACTGGGTAACCGGCAGCTCCACTTTCTAGACCTCTGGGCGCGCGACTGGCGCGGCTGTGATTTGAAAGTTGTCTTGAGCGAAACGATCTTCTGCAATCTGGCCAACTATCACGGTGGCAACCAGCAGTTCATTTACGGCGACTTGGATTCCAACGGCTGGCCGCAAACCGGGCGGAATCGCGCCCTGGCGATGATGCGGCGAGGATTCGCGTTCCATATCGCGGGCGATCAACACCTGGCATCCATCACGCGCAATGGAATCGAGGAATTCAACGACGCGGGATATGCGTTCTGTGTCCCCTCAATCGCGAATTTCTATCCGCGTAGTTGGCTGCCGGACAAGGAAGGCCGCGCGGTCCGGAATCGGCCGAAAAACGGCGCGCCGAACACGGGCGAGTATCTGGACGGCTTGCACAATAAAATCACCGTCTACGCCGTCGCGAACCCGGCGGATCATTACCGGCACGGGCGTCTGCTATCGGCCAACGACAAATCAAGCGGCTATGCCATCGTGCGACTGGACCAAACCAGCCAGTCCATCACGATGGAATGTTATCGGCTGTTGTCCGACGCGGCCCATCCGGCGGCCAAGGACCAATTCACGGGCTGGCCGATGACGATTCGCATGCTGGACAATTATGCCCGTAAGCCGGTCGCCTGGTTACCGACGTTGAAGATCACGGGCCTGATCAACCCCGTGATCCAAGTGCGCGCGGAACAGGGTGGTGAGATTCTGTACGCACTGCGCGTCCACGCTTCCGAATTCCGCCCCATGGTCTTCGCGCCCGGAAAATATACGATCCAAGTCGGCGAACCCGACCAGCATGTGTGGAAAACGCTCCCAGGTATCGAAGCGTCGACCGAGCCACGCGAATTGAACGTGGATTTCTAGAGTGACGGCGCGCGTTAGCTTTCCATAGTCGGATTCTTCTCCGGTTCTGTCGTGCGTCTCGGGTGATTCGGCAGAAGTGGGGTTCCACTTCCGTTTGTGTAACACTTGAGCTATCAAGGAACACTAATCTTCACTGATCAACACTAATGATCCGCCCTGGAAAGTCTGCAACACTCAACATAGTCCGGCAGGTCGTCGAGAAGTGGCAGGCACTTCCAGGTGAGGTTCTCCGATATTAGTTGGTCAGCGCCACTTTTCTTGGTTACTGGTTTGCCAATGCTTGGATTGTCGGTATCCGGCCCCCACCCAGCTCGTCTGGGTGGAGCCAGTGATTCTGCACTACAGCGCG
>CAZSOG010000730.1:0-3742 GCA_964607555.1 uncultured Pirellulaceae bacterium
GCCTCGGTTTCGTTCGACGAACTACGGCGGATCATCCGTGAAGAGGAACCGGCCCGTCCCAGCGTGCGGCTGACAACCGTGCGGCACCACCGACTCACCGCGGCGACGGGTCGGAAACACACCGGGCCGCCGCCTGCCGTGGTTCTGCAGGGCGACCTGGATTGGATCGTGATGAAGGCCTTGGAGAAAGACCGCATGCGGCGTTACGAGTCGGCCGGAGCATTCGCCGCCGACGTGCGGCGTTACCTCAATCAGGAACCGATCACGGCGCGGCCGCCCACGACGTTGTATCGATTCAGTAAATTCGCGCGCCGCAACCAAGTTTTTCTGACGACCGCATTTCTCGTATTGACCGTCCTCGTCTTGGGCATCACCGTGAGCACCTGGCAGGCTATCCGTGCGACGTCGGCGCGCGCGGAAGCCGATGCCCTGCGGCAGGAGGCCGTTACTTCTGCTGAGAATCTCAAACAGGCGAATGTGTTGCTCGACAATGCCCGGGCCAACGCCGACAACGCGCGGTGGGCAGCCGCGTATCGACAGTTCACCGAGGCGGCCACACTTCAGCCCGACCACTATCCCGTTTGGTCGGGACGGGGCAGTCTTTTCGTACGGCTCGGCTTGTGGAAAGAAGCGGCCAAGGACTACGCGACGGCGTGGCGACTTGGGGCTCCCGCGAACAATCCCGGCTGGTGGGGAGTCCCCCAATTGTGCTTATATACCCGGGATACGAAAACCTACGGCGCCGTCACGAAACAGATGTTCGCGCAAATCAAGGTTTCCTCCGATCAACTGTTCAAGGTCCTCGCACTCCGCGGATGCCTGGTCAAGACCCACCCGCCAATAGATCCTGAAACGCTCGCGCGCGTCGCCGAGTCGGTCTTGGCTGAAGTGAATCGCAGTCCTTTCGGGCCGGAATCACGTGCCGACGCGCGACCACGCCCACTCCGCGCAGGGATGCCCGATCACATGATGCGGCCACCGCCTGGACCGGAATCGAGGGCGCTGCGCGGTCGTGATTTCGGCGGACCGCCAGGATCGCCGAGAGAGATCGTCGTTTACACGACCGGATTGGCCCACTACCGAGCCGGGCACTTGGAAGAGGCGATTGGATACCTCCAGGAGTCCCTCCGATCGGCCCAACGCAATTCCACCCCAGCCATCGCGTACCCGGTACTTGCCATGAGCTATCAGCGTGCCGATCGCTCCCGGGAGGCGCACACAACTCTTGCGGAAACCCAGAACACGTACGGTGAGTGGCTCGACGCGATGCAGAATGGATCGGTCGGTTCGAGCCCCATCCCTTGGTTGGACTTCATCGAGTATCTGTTGCTGTATCGGGAAGCCCATAAGTTGATTACCGGCTCTGCTCTGCCGGAAGATGTACGTCTCGCAGCCCTCCGCCAACGTGCGCTTCAGGCGATCCGCCCGTAGTCGGTGTTTCGGTGTTTTGGTGTTTCAGTGTTTCGGTCGATCGGCACGCTGCTGATGTCGTCTTTTGGCCTTTTTTTTTGAATCGTGTGGTTCGAGCCATTATCGGCATCGGGTGATGAGCGGTTCATGGTGTGCCGGCGCCCGCCGTTAGTGGTTGTGGGTGATGGCAGACGGGCGCCGGCGGGCTTGTCACACCCTACCTGTTGCTCAACCCGCAAGATCGTTCCTGGCTTCTCCCCGTCCACTGATTCCATGACACCCAAAAAATATGTCAAGTCCGCGACGCGCGCGAACGGCGATCGGCGCAAGACTCTTAGATTCCGCATGCGGATTATTGGTGCAATTCTTGGGTGTCTTCCTTTTCGCTTGGCCAGCTCGAATCCGCAAGCTCTGGCCGTCGCGTTCGGCCAGGATCTTACCAAAACTCTGGAATTCCTGGCCCCGGTTCCTCACCGATTTCGCATTATCTTATAGACACCATGGGTCGTCATACCTAAGGGCACGCCAAACTTGGAGCTCAATCGGTGGGCCGAAGGGTTGCTATCAGCTTACAGGAGACAGTCAATGCACGGTTCTTTTTCGCATGGTCGTCGATGGATAGCCGTCGTCGTTGTTTGCGCTGTCGCCGGCGTTTTCGCACCGCCATACGCGCCGGCTCAGCCGCCGAATCCGTTGGCGCCGGCTGCCGACATCGGCCTGTCCGTCAATGATGCGCGTGCTCATCAGGGATTTTCTCTCTGGGCGCCGATGAACTCGACAACAACGTATCTGATTGACATGGAGGGACGAATCGTCAACCGCTGGGAAAGCGATTACCGGCCGGCGCTCGGTGCCTACCTGCTCGAAAACGGTCACCTGCTCCGCACGGGATCAGAACGCAGCGCTGTATTCGGTGGCCCGGGGTCCGGTGGCCGCATCCAGGAGTTCTCCTGGGACGGCCAGCTCGTTTGGGATTTCTCCTTTTCCACGGACCGAAACCGTCCACACCATGACATATGCCCCATGCCCAACGGCAATGTGTTGATGATTGCGTGGGACAAAAAAACGCCCGCGGAAGCAATCGCCGCCGGCCGCCGGCCAGAGACTGTCAATGGCCCATTCATGCCCGATTGCATCCTCGAGGTTCGCCCGACCGGCAAGACAAACGGCGAAATCGTCTGGGAGTGGCACGCCTGGGGCCACGTTATCCAAGACATCGACAAAGCCAAGCCCAACTACGGCGAGATCTCCGAACACCCCGAACTGATCGATATCAACTTTGGTTCGAACGTGATGGCACGCATGCTCAGCAGTCCCTCGCAACTCGCCAAGCTCAGATCGCTCGGTTACGTGGGCGCGACGCGCGGCGGCCATGGAATTGCAGACGGCGCTCGGCGGCGGCGAAACGACCGCGGTCCGAGTGCCGGTCGCCAGCGTTCCGGACCACGCGGGGAGTCGCCCGTCGGGCCGGACTGGATGCATCTGAATGGGGTCGCCTACAACGCCGAACTCGACCAGATCATGCTCAGCATTCACAGTTTTAGCGAAGTTTGGATTATCGATCATGGTACAACCACGCAACAGGCGGCGACACACCGTGGCGGGCGGTATGGAATGGGCGGTGACCTGCTCTATCGCTGGGGGAATCCGCGTGCGTACCGCAACGGTAGCGCCACGGATCAGCGACTCTTCGCCCAGCACTGCGCCCACTGGATCCCCAGGGGGCTCCCTGGCGCGGGGCACATGCTGGTCTTCAATAACGGCATGGGGCGTCCGGACGGCCCGTATTCCTCGGTCGACGAGATCGTCTTGCCGGTCGATTCGGATGGCCGTTACACACGCAAGCCGTATCTGGCTTTCGGCCCGGATCGAGCCGTTTGGAGCTATACCGCGCCGGACAAGACCAGCTTCTTCTCAATGAACATCTCCGGTGCACAACGCCTGCCCAACGGCGACACGTTTATCTGCTCGGGGGCTGCCGGCGTGGTGTTTGAGGTAACCCCGGAAAAAGAAACCGTCTGGAAGTACACTCTGCCAAACCAGGGCCTTGGTGGGCCCGGTGGGCCGGGACCGATGCACCCCGGCGAGCTCTTTCCACCGTTTCTGCAAGACGTATTGCAACTGACCGACCAGCAGAGGACGAAACTCTCGGAGCTACAAGAGCGTACGAAAACAAACCTCATGAAACTCCTGACCAGGCAACAGCGGGCTCGACTGGACGGGCCGCCGCGGTTTGGGTCGGGTGGTCCGCCAGGGGATCGCGGTGTATTCCCGGGACCCGGCGGCCCGCCCGGATTCGCGCCGCCGCAACCGGGTGAAGTAATCCTAGTGC
>CAZSOG010000731.1:0-3738 GCA_964607555.1 uncultured Pirellulaceae bacterium
CCGGACGGCCGGCTGTTGGCCAGTGCCGGTCGGGACGGAACGGTGCGGCTGTGGGACCCGGACACTGGCAGGGCGCGTGCCGTCTTGACGGGGCACGGTACCCCGGTCGCCTGCCTGGCTTTTTCCCCTGACGGCAAGACTCTGGCCACCGGCGCCGGCACCTTGGCGTTTGGTGGCGGCAATCCACTGACTCGGTTCATCCGCCCCACCGGGGACACCACGCGCGTTGGGCAAATCAAGTTGTGGGACGTGTCGACACGGAAGGAACTGGCAACGGTCCGAGCGCATGGGCAGGGCGTGTTGAGCCTCGCTTTTTCACCGGATGGTCGAACGCTCGCCTCAACCGGTGCCGACCAGACAGTCAAGCTTTTCGACGTCTCACTGCGCCAGTTACCATCCCCACGGATCTTGCCGCGGCAGGAGACCCCGGTGTTGGCGCTCGCCTTTTCACCAGACGGCACTACACTGGCGACGGCCGAGTGGGGTGATCGCGTCAAACTGTGGGACCTGCACGGCGGGTTCGTGCAGCGTGCGCTGCGCGGTCTGTTGTCGAAATTTGGGCCTCATGTGGTGTCCTCCGCGCGCGGCGGGACCGTGAAACAAATCCTGCGCGAACACGAGGGACCGGTCTTTTCGCTGGCCGTCGCTCCCGACGGAAAAACGCTCGCCAGCGGAAGCTTCGACCGTACCGTCAAGCTCTGGGACCGGGCCAGCGGCCTGGAAGTGAAAAGCATCCGGGGCAGCACCGATGCGGTTCGCTGTGTCGCCTTCACACCGGACAGCCGCAGCGTGATTGCCGGCTGCGAGGACGGTACGGTCCGGTGCTGGGATCGCGCCGGAGCACAAGAGTACGAAGTGTTTGCCCCGCGCCGTGGCATCGGCAGCTGCTATTCGCTCGCCTACTCCCCGGATAGCAAAACGTTGGCCAGCGGCTTTGACAGGCTGAAGATTTGGGACGTTGCGACGGGCAGCGAACTACACCGCTTCGACGACATCCGCGACGGCGATTTCTTCGTCACTTTCGCGCCGGACGGCCGCACCGTGGCGACCAGTGGCAGCAGCGGTGTCGTCCGCTTGTGGGACACGCATTCCTGGCGCGTGCGTGCCACCTTGCGGGGCCACTCGGGCATGGTCTGGGTCCTGGCGTTTTCGCCAGACAGCAAAACACTCGCCTCCGGCGGCGGCCCGTTGAATCGCCGCGAGATCAAATTGTGGGACACCGCCACCGGGACGCGGCGTCTTGCGATGTCGAACCGTCAACAGCAAATCCGCTTCCTTGCCTGGGCGCCTGACGGGAAGTACTTCGCCGCGGTTTGGCGGGGCCCCAACCATCGATTTGTACTCCAGTTATGGGACGCCACCACCCGCCAGTTGGATCCGGTCGAGCGCACCGGCCCGAACGAATGGGTCGCATTCACTCCCGATGGACGAACTCTGGCGACCCAGGGCGACCCGAACACGGTGGCCCTCTGGGACACCAGGACGTGGACCGTGCGCGCCACGCTGGCTGGGCATAAAGACAAGGTATATTTCGGAACTGTGTCACGCGACGGCAAGACGCTGGCCACCGCCAGCTGGGACGGCACGACGCGACTGTGGCAAGTCGCCACCGGCCAGGAGTTGCTCACGCTGAAAGACCCGACCGGCACGAACATGTGGTGCGCCGCCTTTTCCCCGGATGGTACCTCGCTGGCCACCGGCAGCGGATCCAGTCAGGCGAGCCGTATTGCCGGTAGTCTCACGGTGTGGCGCGCGACCACCGAGCGGAACGCGCGGCAGTCCCAGATGCGGTCCGCTTTATGGCACCGACTTCCAGACGTCGCCACCGCCAGCTCCGACCAGCGGGATCGCATGCTGGCCGACGTCAAGGACTTTTTTGCCACGACCGCGCCGCGGGATTTCCAGCCCGATGATGCCAACTTGGAGGCCGCCGTGGCACGCGCCTTGCAACAGAGCGGCGACGCGCAGCGGGCCGCACGCGCCTACCACGATTTCGCCACCGCCCTGCGCAAGTCGCACGACGACACGCGCGCCCACCGCGCTGCCGTCTGGGAAGGCCGCGCCCGGCGGCTGACATTGATCGGTAGCCGTTTCCACCTCCATGGCAAAACGATCGAAGGTGCCAAGTTCGACTCGGCGGAATATCGCGGCAAGACCGTCGTGGTGCTCTTCTACAACCGCGCCCTGCCGGAATGCCAGGCTGCGGTGGTACGCATCCAACAATTATACGAATCGTACCACGACCGCGGTCTGGAAGTCGTTGGGATCCGTGCTGGTCGGGAACACAGCGGCCCGGGCAACGACTCGACAAACGCACCCGTTCCGTGGGCCACCTTGCCTGATCGGGATTCGGCCGGCGGCCAGCCACTCGCCAGGTTCTATGGCGTGACCGCCTTTCCGACGATGCTGGTCGTGGATCGGAACGCGGATGTTGCTTCCGTCTTATCCGAACCGGATGAAATCGAGCCGATATTGCAGCCGTTGCTCGGTCGCTACCTGGCACCTCGTGGTGAGTTGACCTTTCTGGATCTGAAGACCATGGCCAATGCGACATTGACTGGCGCCGCGAACTCCGGTGAACCCGACAATAATATGGCTGACGTGCCACGTGGCGTGCAGCAGCTCCGTGGTGTCAACTTCCAGATCGCCGATGCACTGATTCAGCTCTCCGGCACCAAACTGCCCGACCAGCCGCGGCGTGTCACCGGCATTCCAGTCAATCGGCCGTTCGAGACATTGTACGTCCTGCACGCAACGCAATGGGGCACCGGCACCGGCACGAATACTCTTCCCGAAGGGACCGTCATCGGCCACTATCACGTTCACTATCAGGACGGCAGCGAAGTCGCGGTACCGATCGTCTACGGCGAGGATGTACGGAACTGGTGGAACGGCGACGATTCCAAGGCTGTCACCCGTGGTTTAGTGGCTTGGGCGGGTCACAACGCCGCCGCGCGACGCCATAAGATCACGATCCGGCTGTACCTGATGGCCTGGCACAATCCGCATCCGGACAAAACGGTGACGCACATCGATTTCAGTTCGACCAACAGCACCGCCGCGGCGCCGTTCTGCGTCGCCATGACCGTCGCCGGCCCGCGGCAGCCGTAAGGGCTGCGGTGCGTGCCGGCGAACGATGGTCGACCATGCGACGCCGGGCAAAGGTGGGTCTGTTCTCCGAACGGACCCAAGCGCCGGCGCGGGCCACGGCGCTGCGCGCCGGGGTCTTGGGCGGGTTGCGAACGGTTCGGAGAACCGCTCTACCGGTGCCGCCCAACGGGTGTTACGCACTGCCGCTAAGCCTTGAGCGATCCCCATAGGTGGGTCTGTTCTCCGAACGGACCCGAGCGCCGACGCGTAAGGCGGCCGCGTGGAAATGGCTTACCATGCGCTGAAACGCCAAGAACGTGTCCAAGACACACAGTTTCAAAGACGTACGATGGACGCACCCACTGAAATCCGGGCCCATACCGATGTCCTTGGTGAACGATGTGGACGATGTGGACGATGTGGACGATATGGACGAAGCGCGCGGGTTGAGTTTCCGTATTTCTCTCACCTCTCACCTGATTCCCTCGCACCGCGCAAAAATGTGCACAAAACTCACGCTTTACCACGATGAACGGTCTGACGAGGCGTTGTCTCCAACCAACTGACGGATCCCCAAGCGGCAGCGGCGTGGGTCCGACCGTGTTCGGGGTGCCAGGTACGACGGACATCCTTGTCCGTCGGCACCCC
>CAZSOG010000732.1:0-3733 GCA_964607555.1 uncultured Pirellulaceae bacterium
TGACGCGGCAGATGGCCGAATTGCGGTTCCGCAGCAGATCGCTCATGAATAATCCCGGGTTAAACCCACCAAACAACGCAAGCCGCTGTGCCCGTGTTCCTGTACCCAGTTAATCTTAATCCAATATCTTACTCTTACTCTTAGCTCTTAATCCTCCGCCGGCCCTGGCCGGTGCGGCGCACGTCGCAAATGCGATGCGCTCAAATGGGACGATTTTTCGCGCCCAGGAATTAGACCCTTTAGGGGCGGAATTTCGTTGATCTTGAGTCAACTTTTTGGGACAAGGTGCAGCCGTCCCTACGGGACTTAACATCGGGCGAGTGACGTGTAGTGCAGAATCATGCGCTCCACCGGGATAAACCCGGTAGGGGCGGGCGGGAGGTGCGCGGGTGTGTTTGAGGCGGTCCCCATCGTCCCGACCCCCATGGGCTCGCCCCATGGGTGAATGAGTCTCGCCGCTACAGCGGACCGAGGTTTTCTACGGTCCAGTTCTTGGGTGTCTGACTTTTTCGGACTTTTTCGGGCAGAAGCACCCGATACTTGGTCCGTGTTCCTGGCTTCAATGCTCGGCGTGCACCGTTATGCGCTGATCGGGCGTGACACGCTTGACCACCTGCTGCCGCCCGTCCGGCCATGTGATCGATAGATCGACCGCCGCATCCCGCGATCCCAAACCAAAATGCAGCACGTGGTCGTTCTGATTGCCTTCGCCCGTTCCTGACTCAATCTGCCGCGCAAGCGTACGGTCTGGCAAACTCACCCGCACGCGCGTGCCAATGGCACTGCGATTTATCCACGGCACGTCCGCTTCGAGCCTGACCTCGAGCCAGTGGCCGCCCCCATGCCGGTTTTCAAACAGGCGACCGGCGGTGACCAGATCCAAGTCGCCGTCGTTGTCAAAGTCGGCCCACGCGCCCTGGTACGTCGGTGGCAACTTGTCCAGCCCGGCGGCCGCGGTGACGTCGTGAAATCGGAAGTTTCCGTCGTTGCGGTAGAGGACCGGATAATTACGCCGGCCAAAGGATGCCACCGCATAGACGGTCGTGAAGTACAAATCCAAATCGCCGTCATTGTCGAAGTCGGCCGCACTTGGGCTCGCGTACGACTCCTGGTAATGAACGCCACATGGCCCCTTGTCATCGAACGCCCAGCTACCGTCGGGTCCCAGATTCCGCAAGAACCGTGACTTCGGCTGATCTCCCCGAGTGTCCACGTGCGCAAAATTGCCCGCGAACAGGTCAAACAGACCATCATTATCGAAGTCGCCCCACGCAGCTCCGATCGAGTGCCCGCCGGGAAAGCCGCCGGATGTCGCCAACGCATGGCGTTGCTTCGCCGCGTCTGTCAAACGACCGGTACCATCGTTGATCCACAACACGTTCGGCTGCAGCCGATAATTCGACACGTAGATGTCGACGTCACCGTCCTCGTCATAATCGCACGCGGTCACTCCACGCGCTCGATACCGGACCTCGCTCCAGGCCAGTTCGAAGCGCCGGGCACGATCATTCATTAGCACGAGATCGGGGTAAGTGATACCCTTGTTCCAGTCCTCATAACCACCGACATAAAGATCGACGAAGCCGTCGTTGTTCAAGTCCGCCCAGCATGCACCGCGCGATACGCACGCCGGCAGGCGCGGCAGTGGCGCCGGTTCAAATGTTTTGCCCGCGCGGTTGTGCAGCAACTTCAAACTCGACCACGAAAACAGGTCCACATAGCCGTCATTGTCGTAGTCACCCGCAACGACCGCGCCGACCGAATCGACCAGACGCTCAAACACCTTGCCCTCGTGATTCAGCCACACACTATCGGTACAGAGATCGGTCCAGCCATCGCGATTGATGTCGACCCAACAGGCAGCACTTCCGCCTGGTTGCAACTTGACGTTGGCCGAGCAATCTCGAAACAACGGCTTGCCTTCGCCACCCACCGCGGCATTCCTCGCCGCAGCGCCGCCACTCAGCACAAAAAGGAAACTCAGCAACCAGAACAGTGACTGTCGGTTCATTTTATGGTTCTTTCATTACAAGGGCATCTCCGACATTCAGTTATGCAATAATAACCCGCGTGGACAAACAAACAACGCCCCCGGGTAGTCGCGAGCGGCGATCGATCTTGGTACAATCGGGCGTTGGCCGATACAGATTATGAGTTATCGTCTTGGAGAACCGCGATGAGAAACCGTATGTTGCACGCTTTGTCGAGGACGCGTTGTCGCACATCACGTCGTACTTTCTTGAAGACATCCGCCGGTGCCGTCGGCATAACGATGGCGCAGCCGCTGATACTGCCCGGCATCAGTGCCAAGGCGACAACGGCAAACAGCAGAGTCAATCTTGCTGTCGTCGGTTGTGGCGGGCAAGGGCGTGGCGACATGCGGGGCCTTCTGGCGCACGGTGCCAATCTTGTCGCCCTGTGCGATACGGATCAACAGATGATCGACAAGGCGCGCGCCGATGCGCTCAAATCTGGTGGTGATGCCACCAAGCGTGCCAAGGTATATGGTGATTACCGCCGCCTGCTCGATGATGCCGCCAGTTTTGATGCCGTGCTGATCGCCACGCCAGATCACTGGCACGCGCACTTGTGCAAGGTGTTCATGGAGGCCGGCAAGAACATATACTGTGAAAAACCGTTGACGCACAGCGTGGCCGAAGCGCGCTCGATCCGTGAACTTGCGCGCACGGCTAACGTCGTCACGCAAATGGGCAACCAAGGCAGTGCCAGTGAGTCCCTGCGCAGGTGCACCGAGATTATCCGTGCGGGCGCGCTGGGTCAGATTCGCGCGATCTACCAGTGGGGCATCGGCGTCACGGCCAGTGAAGGCAGTGCCGAGGGCGAGGATCCGATACCAGCCGGCTTCAACTGGGATATGTGGGTTGGACCATCGGCCATGCGGCCCTTCAAGAAAGACGTGTATCATCCATTCCGCTGGCGCCACTGGTTCGATTTCGGCAACGGCGGGCTGGCCGACTTCTGCTGTCACGCGATCAATCTGCCCATGCGGGCCTTGGATCTTGGCTACCCGGAAAAAATCGTCATTAACATGCACAACGGCAAGCAGGTGGCCGGCAAGGCGGCCGTCGAGTACCATTTTCCGGCGCGTGGCGACCTGGTTCCGGTGACCCTGTATTGGCAGGGCGACGGACAGCCGCCCGCCGACGTTCTCCGGCCGTTGACCGACATCTACGGTCAGAAAGTCCCCAACGGCGTACTCATCATCGGCGCCAAGGGCTGCATTCACACGAGCCATTGGAACACCGGTGGCAGGATCCGTTTGGAAGGTGAGGCTCGTTTCAGCGATGTTACGCGGCATGAGGCCACCAAGGCGATCCCAGTGACTCTGCCCCGGACCAAGCACCACGGCCAGGAATGGCTGGACGCGTGCATGGGCAAGGGCAAGACCTTTTCGGACTTCGATATCGGCGGCAAGCTCACCGAAATCGGCCTCGCCGGGGTTGTCGGCATTCGCGCCGGCAAGAGTTTGGACTGGGACGGCGAAAAAATGCAAGCGACGAACGCGCCCGCGGCAGACCGCTTTGTCCACACCAAGTACCGCACTAAATGGTTGACCTAGCCGGCGAATGCCCGGGGCGACCGGCACCTCACTGAACAACGCAAGCCGCCGTGGCCATATTCCCGTCCTCGGTTGATCCCGTACGTTAATCTCAATCTTACTCTTAATCTTACTCTTAATCATAACGCGGGCTTCGCCCGCAACCCAAAACGG
>CAZSOG010000733.1:0-3727 GCA_964607555.1 uncultured Pirellulaceae bacterium
ATGAACAGTGCCCCGGGCGACCGCGCCATCACGATCGCCCAGCGTTCAACGTGCTGGGGCAATTCCTGGCGACCGCGGTCAATAGTATTGCCCGCGCGGCCCACATCGCGCCCACCATGGTCGGTACCGTCCAAGATGTCCGCGATTTGATCGCGGCGCACCTGGGCTATAAGACCGAGCCCCCCCCGGGTTTGGCGCGCGGCTGGCGTCATGAAATCGTTGGACAAGTCATTGACCAGTTGCTCGATGGACGCATGAGTATCCGTATCACCGACCCGCAATCCGAGCAGCCATTGTCGTTTGAACCCGTCCCGGACCCGAACGACGCGGATTAAGGCGGCGGGGACAGGACGGCCTCGGCCAGGCGGGCACGCGCTTCCTCGACGGACGTGGACGTCCATCGTAGATCTTCGTGACCCGGTCCGTTATGGCTTAGCGACGTGCGGGGGTTGGCGCGAGCGGCGGCTTGGCGGCCGTCGCCGGCACCGTGCTCGGCGTCGCGACGCGTGCGTTACCGGCCGCACCCGCCATCGAGCGCGAGTAGAACCGGGTCGTTTCCTCGGCGACGAGTTTGGTATCGGGATCCGGACATGTCAACTCGGCACGGAATCGCAGATTGCCGCTGTTGGTCGCTCGCGATTTGATCTTGAGCGTGATTTGGCCGCCCGCTGGAAGCATCTGAATCGGATCGAAGATGACCTGCCCGGGTACCAACTCGGAGGGCTGACCACTGGCCGATGTTGGCTCGATGCCATCCGAAAACTGCGCGACAACGGCGATGTTCTTGGCTTCCTTGGAACCACGGTTGATCACTTGCACCTCATACGTGACTTCTTGACCGACCGGAATCGGGCCCTTCGGATCGTTCACGACCAGTTTCAGATCGGCAATGGCTTCGACTTGCGTTGTCGCGGCATCCGCGGCCGTCAGACCGGTGGTGCCCTGCATGCGCGCCGAGACGGGATTGCGACCGGGCGCGGTCAGGACACAACGCACGTTGTATTCACGGCGTGAGCCGGGTTCCAGGTTGCCAACACGCCACTTTGCGCTGGTTGCCGCCATCGGTTGATTATCGATCCCAAGTCCATTTTCGGCACCGCGTGGCAGGT
Source organism: uncultured Pirellulaceae bacterium (assembly GCA_964607555.1). Lineage (GTDB taxonomy): Bacteria > Planctomycetota > Planctomycetia > Pirellulales > Pirellulaceae > JAJSAJ01. The sequence continues at coordinate 1,110 of CAZSOG010000733.1, forward strand.
CGACTTCCAACACGACGTCTTTCGCCAGGGCGTCACCCTCGTTGGCGATTTGGATACGGTAGTTCGCCTGCGCGCCGGCATAGAGCAACTGGGGCGCGTCGACGCTGACCGCGAGACGTGCCCGGCGCACGCGCACCGCATGCGTGGCGTTGACCGAGAGGTTGCCCGCCGCGCGGGCATTGGCACGAATCTCCATCACACCCGCCTGGCCCGCCTTCAGCTCAAGTTCCAATTGACGCGTCGCGCCCGCCGGCAGGGTACCAATCCGGTTCGGCTGCGAGGCTGCCCCGGTGGCAGCCAGATTGACGACGACGTCCTCGGCCGCCCCGTTGCCGGGATTGCTGACCTGGATCTTGAAAACACGCGTCTCGCCATACTGCATTTCCGTCGGTCCAACCAGCTGCATGTCCAGTTTCGGTTGCTGTACTTCGATACTGGCCGACAGGGAAGATGGTCGAAATGTCCAATCGACCTGCAACGCGATCGGATCGTTTGTTTTCGGACGAAGTCGGATCTCCAATTCGTTTTGTGATTGCCCGGGCAGCGCGTCGATCTGCCACGCCAACTGCTGCCGATTGGCGCTCGGCGCCGGCCGGCCAACTGTTCCCAGACGGGCTGTCGCGTTGAGTATCTCAACCGTCTCCGAAAGCGTCACCGTCACGATGACGTGCTCCGCCGAGTCCGTTCCCTGGTTGATCAAACGCACGCGGTAGCGTGCTTCCTTGCCAATGGCAATCGCCTTCGGGCCCGCGGTTTCCACACGCATTGCCGGTGATTTTCGCACGAGCGCCAGACTCTCCGTCGTGGCCGTGGTCGAGCCGATCGGTGTCGAGGGAGAATAGATGTCGGCATTGCGGGTGCGCCGCGCCGTACGCCGCGACGAGTCGACAGGACCGCTGCCGCTCCGCTTAGATAGCATATTCTTGTCAGTCGAAAGTGTCCTGGCGGGTGACGTAAGTTCCGAGATTCCCTCGGTATCCGCCGTGGCCAGTTCGCGCGGCGCGGATTGGGAGAGGGGCGAGCTGGGCGGTTCGGCCGCGCTGGAGGGCGCCGCCGGACGACGTTTCAATACGGAACGGAGCCCGGGCGTTCGCGGAAGCTCGGCCACGCGCGCCGCCGGACCCGGCGCGCTCGACGGGTTCGGGCGTTGTGGTTCCGTCGCCATGCGCTGCCGGATCTGCTTCAGTCGCTCCGCCAGCGTCGTGGCCGAACGCGCGGGTACCTGTGCGGCCGACGCCACCACGCCGTGCTGCCGTCGCGAGGATTGCCCGGGCGCCAGCAATGGCCCACTCTCCTGCGCCATGGCCGAAGCACTGAACAGAATCGAAACAATCACCACCTGCAAACGAACGTCGCCTCGCATCGCAATTCACCCTACCGTTGTGGATTCCTGGTGCGGACATGCCAACACCGTGATCGCATGCCGTCCACAGCCGAGCCGCCGGCCAACCACCAGCCGGACTCGAACCGGTTGTCGACCGTTTCCTCCGGCCCATCGTGACCGTGCACGCGTCGACATAGCCAGTACGACAACTTCCCACGACTGTATCGGTTCTGCGGCGTGTGCGGGTTTACTGAACTTTTTCGAAAGGATAAGTTAGACTATAAAGGCAAGATAGGTAAACATCGCTCGGCATCCGTGAGCGCGAGTCAGTGCGAGATGCGGTCCGCAAAAACGTGTTCCTGACCGGGCACTGGGGGAGGTGCGCAGGGGTACGAGGTTGGGGCGGGGTTGCGGTCGGTTCGGAGAACCGACCTACCTGTGCCGCCCACCTGGATATTGGGCGGTGCCACGCAGCGGTGCGACGAAGGGGGGGTACCGCAAACGCTGCGGACCACCTATTTTTTGCTGCTTTCCAAGTGTCGTCCGAGGTACCGTGAGTTCTGAATTCACTACTGGGGTGATCAGAGTTAAGCATCCCAGCCAACGATAGCGAGCATAGCCGATGGGCGGCGGACCGGAGTTTTTCTTTTTTGACCTGGGCAATGTCATTGTGACATTCGACCATGAAATCGCATGGCGGCAAATGGGGCGGTTGATTGGGCAACCGGCGGATGTGGTGCGTGCCGCGATTTTTTCGAGTGGTTTACAGCAAAAATATGAGCTGGGCGAAGTCACCGAGCGACAGTTTCACGAACAATTCTGCCGTGCCACCGGCGGTCGGCCCGACCTGGAAGCGTTGCTGCGCGCCGGCCGCGAGATTTTCACTCTGAACCCGCGCGTGATGTCGATCGTGGCCCAGCTGCACGCTGCCGGCCATCGACTCGGTATCCTCTCGGACACGTGTCCATCGCACTGGCGTTATCTGGCGGGCGGCCAGTTCCCGGGGATCGACACGTTTTTTTCACTTGCTGTTTTGAGCTTTGAGACACGGTGCGCGAAACCGGATCCGGCGATTTACCACATTGCGGCGCGCCGTGCCGGCGTGTCGCCAGCACGGATCTTCTTTGTGGATGACCGTCGGGAAAACGTCGCCGGGGCACGCGGCGAGGGTTGGGATGCCGTCGTGTTTCAAGGCGTTGAGACGCTGGTCGCCGACCTGCGCCCAGCCGGCGGCCACGGACACGTTTGAAACCGGCCTTTATGCCTGCCCGCACCACCCGCCTTGCTCCTGGCC
>CAZSOG010000734.1:0-3713 GCA_964607555.1 uncultured Pirellulaceae bacterium
AGAACCTTTTTTCTTGTATTTGCCGTTAACCTCACCGCACACGCCCTTGGCGGTTGCGCCGGAGTGGCGCGGTAAGAGCCGGCTGGGATTGGCCGTCGCCGACTTTGTCATGCAGACCGACGCCGTGGTCGGCCAACTGGTGCGCGCCGTTCGCACGGCCGGTATCGAGCAAGAAACACTCGTTATTTTCACCAGCGACAACGGTTTTGCACCGTATGTCGGCGTCAAGCAATTGGAGGCGAAAGGGCATTACCCGAGTGGTCCGTTGCGCGGTTACAAAGGCGACGCTTGGGAAGGTGGCCACCGCATTCCGTTCATTGTCCGCTGGCCGGGTGAAGTACGCGCCGGAACCACGTGCGACCAACTGGTCCACCACGCGGACGTCATGGCCACGATCGCCGCCGTGGTGCACGTGAAACTGCCGGCCAATGCCGGTGAAGATAGCTTCAGTCTGTTGCCGTTGTTGCAAGGTGGCACGAAGCCGGTGCGCGTGCACGCCGTTAGTCAGGGCTCGAGCGGCACATTCGCGCTGCGCCACGGATCTTGGAAAATGATCTTCAACCGCGGCGGTGGCGGCGTATGGAGCCGGTTGTCCGCGACGCCCACCACCAAGCAACCGGCCCAACTCTACGATCTGACGACCGATTTGGGTGAGCAAAAAAACCTTTACGCCGACTATCCAAAACGTGTTGCGGAAATGACAACATTGCTGACAAAGATCATTGCCGACGGTCGTAGCACACCGGGACCGCGCCAGGAAAATGCGGTGCCCGTGCGCTGGCGGAAGTTCATGGCACCGTCACCCAAAACAGGCTTATAGCAATGGTGTGTGTTCCGCTGGCTTAGCCCGGATTATTCATGAGCGATCTGTTGCGGAGCCGCAATTCGGCCATCTGCCCCGTCAAAAGACAATTCGTCCGTGCTCACGTATTAGCGATATGTTCCGCAGACGAATTGCCCTTTTCCTTTAAAGAAAACCTCCTATATTCTTGCCATTGAATATTCTAGCCAAATCTTCTGCGCGGATTCGTGGTCGTGCGGCGGCGTGGGAAGAGGGGGCAAGAATATCTTGTGGCAAATATATGAAATCCCGCTGACATGGCCGCCAAACGGCCTCTTTTCAGGCCAAATGCGGGGATCGGAGTCCCGGGCACAACGCCATGTACTGCGGTTATCCGTGAACGGCTACACTAGAAATGCAACTCCACTGGAAATGTCGCCGTGCTGACGTCCCCATTTTCCGTTTAGTAGCACGAGAGGGGTTTTGGCAATGAGGATCATGATCTGTGCGGGCCTGATATTCTCGTGGGCCACGGTGGCCACGGCGCAGCCGGAAGAGCTCCCGGTGTTTCAAGATCACTGGTACGTGGCGCCGTCGCCCGATCCCGGGCGCCTGCAAGTGGACTGTGGCCGGACGTTGCGCATCCACGGCCTGCTCGAAGTTCCATTCCCCGCGTCCTGCAGCGTGTTTGCCAAACGGTCGTACGTGATCGACGAACACGCGACGCTGCGCCTTGGATTCAAGCGCGGCAAGGTAGCAACGGATTCTTTTGACTTCCGCTACGGCTTTGCCGTGGTCGGTCGTGGAAAACGCATTGTCCTGTATCATCATCTCGCGCCCAGTTGGCGGGGGGCGCGGGGCTGGACGCTCGAGCGAACCATGCGCGGTGCCGGTGGACGGCCCAAGATGCAAACGCAGACCATTTTCGCTCTGCGCGATGAGTTGATCGCAAGCTATCGTTCGAAGTTTTCCATGCCCACATTTTTTGACAACCCGGAGGTTGTTCAGCTCGAGCTATCGAACAAAGAGATCACGGTTACTCGCAATGGCGCACGCAGAACCGTGGCATTCGAGATGAGCGGAGAAGTGGAGGTTGTGTTTTTTGTCGCGGGTGATTTCGATCCGATCCATCTCGATTTTGAACTGGCCGAATTGACGGTCGCCGGGACTCCGGGGCACAAACAGCCACAGCTTGGTCCGAGCAGCTACCGCGTCTCGGCCAACATCGTTCGACGTCTCAAGGAGCGGCCGCCTGTCGAGCGGTTCGATCCATCCAAGGCGACGCGCGTGACAACGAAAGACACCAATCTATTCGGCGTGACGCTGCGCGGTTCATGGCCCGCGCGCCGCTGGTACGAGTTTATCGACAAATCCCGCGCCCTCGGGTATAACACCATCAGCCTGGACATCCCCTGGGGGCAAGTCGAGCGCAAGCCGGGCGTGTTTGATTTCACACGTTTCGATGCCGCAATCGCGTATGCCGCCAACCGTGGCTACGTTCTGCAGCTCAAGCCCTGGTGGGTGCGTTGTGCCTATCCGATCTGGATCTGTCCCGCGCTGGAGCAGGCGTGTCATCCGGCCGACGGCGCGACATGGGCCCCGCAACTCACTTTCGCGGACCGGGAATTGAACGCGCGCGTTGCGCGGTATGCCGGCGAAATCGCCCAGCACTATCGGGGCTATCCAAACGTCGTCTACACGCCGGTTTGCGGACCGTCGGCGGAGATGGAATACTCCCACGGCCAGTATGCCGACTACAGTCCGGTAGCCCGGGCGCGCTTCGTTCAGTGGCTCGAACGGAAGTACGGCCAGATCGCCAAGCTGAACGCGGCGTGGGGAAGCAAACGCGCGGATTTCACGGACGTGGTCGCCCCGCGTCTCGGACGCCAGGCCAAACGCCCCATACCGGATCTCGATCCTGCTTTCTTCGACTTCATGGCATTCCGCGAAGACCTGCTCAAGCAACTTATGACCGAGATCTACACGAGCATGAAGGCCGGGGACCCCGAGTGCCGGTTGGGTATCCAGGTCGGGCGCACGCATGACGGTCCGATGCTCGCCCAACGCGGGACTCCGGGGATCCACTATTGGGGGCGACCTTACGAATGGATTATCGCCGATCCGCAGCCGCAGAAGCGGACGGACAACGCCGGCTACATCGTCGACTTCATCCGCGCCGGGAACAAACGCGCGGGCGTTGAGCAGACCACGTACACGTCTTACGCTGGCGATCCGGCCGCGTTCTGGGAATTCACCTGGAAGGTATGGGCGCACGGGGGCCCGCTGATGCTGATTGCCAACTGTACTCCGTATTCCGATGCCGAGGGAATTCGCATCAGTCGCACGAGCGCGGAACAGATCCGCGCGGCGGCCAGATTCGATCCGCCGAAGACCGCCATGTTCGTATCGAAGTGGGAACTCTACGCGTGGCACGATGGCAAACGCTGGCTCGATTGCCGCAAAGCATACGAGCGTCTGGCGGACAACGGCAAGCGGGTCGTTGACGTGATCAATGGCGACATGATCAACAACCTGCCGGGCCTGCTTGATCGCTACGCCACAATCGTTGTACCCTACGGCGATGTCCTTGACGAAACGGAACGTGCAGCCCTCGCCCGCCATGCCGGCAAGCTGGTTATCGAGTCGCCGAATATCTTCGCGCGTACCGTGTTGCACGATGTGTTCCCTCGGCGCGACGATCAAGACGATCAATAAAGGATCACACGCGGCGTTTTCCGGACCTTGGATTCGAGATCCGCGGTTTGTTTTCGGAGCCGTTCACGACACCTGCTATCAAGGAACACTAATCTTCACTGATCAACACTAATGATACCGCCCAGGAAAGTCTGCAACACTCAACGTAAATCCGGCAGGTCATAGAAAAGTCGAAGGCATTTCAAGATGAGGTTTTCCGATATTAGCGAGAATTAGC
>CAZSOG010000735.1:0-3699 GCA_964607555.1 uncultured Pirellulaceae bacterium
GCTATCGGGAGTCGCCGACCCGCACGGCGGAGTTCAATTACAAGCACAAGAAGCAAACCGGCGGCTCCGGACAATATGCACACATCGTCGGCCGGTTCGATCTGCTCGGTGAGGACGCGGAAGCCGATTTCGAGTTTGAGGAACATATTGTCGGCGGGCGTATTCCCAAGCAGTACCTGCCATCGGTCGAACGAGGGTTCCGAACTTGCCTGGCCAAGGGACCGTTGGCCAAATTCCACGTCGTCGGTCTGAAAGCCGTGATTGAAGATGGGTCCTACCACGAGGTTGACAGTAGCGATCGCGCGTTTCAAACATGTGCCCAGGGCTGCTTTCGCGAGACCTTTCCGAAGACGAAACCTGTTTTGCTCGAGCCGATCATGAAAGTCGAGATCGAGTGTCCAGAATCGTTCCACGGGACGATCGCTGGAGATCTGGTCGGCCGGCGCGGCATCATTGTTGGCACGGAGATGCGCGAAGGACTATCGCATATCACGGCCGACGTGCCACTGTCGGAAACGTTTGGTTATGCCACGGATCTACGGAGCATGACGCAAGGCCAAGGCACGTTCACGATGGAGCTGTTTCGTTATCGGCGCGTGCCGGCGGCGCTGCAGGAGGCGATCATCGCGGAAAAACGCGAGTCGGAGTTGGTCGGCGCCTAGCACGGATTATCGTGGTCGACCGCGCCGTAACGTACAGTTGACTCGGATACTCACACCGTCTTGACATGAGGTCCGGGGATACCGTCATGTATAGTGCTACGTTCGCGATAACCGTCATTTTCTGCATTGCCGTCACCAACCTCTTGTTCGGGTTCGTGGCTGCGATCCTATGTGGTCGAGGGCCACGCAGTCTGTCGGAGCTTGGGCATGCCATCGTCTTTCGCCCGTCCGCGTGGCGGAGCGCTGCCCAGACAGCGGTTGTCGCGATGGATCGACAGGCACCAACCGCGCCACCCGCGGCGGCGCTGGCAGCACCTTCGGAGCCTGTTGCCGACCTCGCGACTCCCGACACGGTGGATCCACCCACCGACGCGGGCCCCGAGACGGTGGAAGCCCCGGCCGAGCCCTCTCCCGCACCGAAACTGCCGCGTCGACCGGCAACCCCTCCCGTGGAGGATCGGCCGGCCGACGTCGTGTTGCTCGAACAGCTGGATGAGTGGCGGACCGAGGAATTTGGCGATGAGATGCCCAGCGCGACGATGTTGACCGTGCCAAGACCGGACACCGACCTGATCGACCAGGTGTGGCCGGTGCTGCTGAAGGCGATTGGCGAGACGGTCACGAGCCAGTTGCGGCGCGACCGGCGCGTTCTTCAGTTTGCCGAGAATGAGTTCTTTTGGTTCACGGAGGACGTGTCGGCCGAAGATGCGCTATTACCCGCCAAACGCATTCGTCACATCCTCGCGCATACGACATTCGAGTACCACGGTGCCACGTTCGAAATCACGCCGACGGTCGCCGTGGTCGTCGTGAGACATGACGATGACGCCGCCTCCATACTCGATCGTCTTCGCGCGACGCACGCACGGGCCGTGCAGAACGCGGACGCCCCGGTCGCCTGGGATCTCGGCGGCGGACCCGAAAATGTCGAGCCAATCGAAATCGACTTGGCGCCGTCGAGCCAGGTGCTGGTCCCATGACGACCTGATTTCGCTAGCGATCAACGGTGAACGCGCGCTTCACTTACGCTTCGCGGACTGGCTGCCATCCTTGCGTGAGGTCTTGCGTTGCTTCCCTTTCGACCCACGGTTCTTAGGGTCGCCAACGACCGCGATGACAGCGGCCCATTGCTTCTCCATTTCGCGAAGATGTTCCGGCTGCCTCGTCGCCAAGTCATTCAACTCCGTACGATCCGCCTTCATATCGTAGAGCTCCCACGGTCCCCGATCGATATTGACGAGCTTCCAGTCGCCCACGCGCAGCGCATTGTGCGTGCCGTAGAAGGAGAAAAACAGATACTCATGCGGTACCCGCTGCTTGCCGAAGAATATCGGCAACAGGCTCAGGCCACGGGCCGGCCCGACCGGCTTTCCCTGGTACTGGCGCGGGTACGTTGCCCCCGCCACGTCGACGCAGGTGGCCATGACATCCACCAGGTGGCCAACTTGATGCGTAATCGTCCCGGCCGCGCGCAGACCGCGCGGCCAGTGCACGATCAGCGGCGTGGAAATCCCGCCCTCATGCTGGTTCCGTTTGTATTCCCGAAACGGAGTATTGCATGCATGTGCCCACCGCTTGTCATATGTCCAAAAGGACTTCGGATTCCAGGGCATGAGGTGCTCCTTGCGCGTGGCTGCCGACGTTCGCTGAAACGGACACGCGCCATTGTCGCTAAGGAACATGATCAGCGTGTTCTGCAACACGCCCATCTGGTCGAGTGCATCGACCAGCCGGCCGATATTCTGATCCAGTCGATCAACCATGCCCGCATACGTTGCCATCACCAGGTCCTGTTCGTCCCGTTCCGCCGCGTCCAGGGTGTCCCAGGCCGGCACATCCTTCGGGCGCGGTGTCAATTTCCAGTCGGTCCGGAGTATGCCGAGTTGCCGGATCCGTTTGTACCGCTGTTGACGTAGTTGATCCCAGCCGATCTTGTACTTGCCGCGATACTTGGCCACTTCTTCCTCGGGTGCCTGCAACGGATAGTGCGGTGCGTTGTAGGCGACATAGAGAAAGAACGGTTTGCGCGCGTCACGCGCGCGTAGAAACTTGATGGCATAGTCGGTATTGGCATCGGTCGTATAGAATCCTTGCCGTGGCACGGTGAACGCGTTCGCGTCGAGCCGAAATGTCTTGTCGCCCCAGAAGTAGTTCGTGGCGCCACTCAAATGCCCGAAATAGTGATCGAATCCACGTTCGACCGGCGTGCTCTGCAAATGCCACTTGCCTGTCATTAGTGTCGAGTACCCCGCGCTACGCATCACTTCGGCGATCGTTACGCAATTGGTCATCCGACGCACGCCGACTTCCTGATAGTATCGGCCGCTCAGTAGTGTCGCACGTGTTGTTTCGCACTTCGCGCAATTGTAGAACTGCGAGAACCGCAAACCGTGCGCCGCGAGCCGATCGAGATTGGGCGTCTTGATCTCACTGCCGTAACAGCCGATATCCGAAAACCCCAGGTCATCGGCCATGATCAGAACGATATTTGGCCGCGTGTCCGCCGCACGCGCGGAAGCCGGGAACAATAACCCCGATGCGATGCATGCCAACACGATGTGCAACGTCTGTCGCCTCATTGGAACCGACCTTCCCCGCTCGCCGTGTGAAACCAAAGATGTAAGGAATCGAGACTTGGAACGTGGCGGGAATACTCCCCGCTCCGCCTCTGGCGAGTTCATTCCAGGGGAGCGAGCGATGCCACGCCGCCACGCGCCGCGACCGTTCATTCAGCGTGACGTGTTTCGTGACCAAAGTCAATGCCCGTACCGTGTGGCCCTTCTCCCTATTCGTGTGGCTCGATCCGTGGTAGCCGTTCACGGCCTTTGGCCATGAACGGCGGGTTAGGATCGGCGATTTAATTGAACCAGAATCTTGGGTGGCGTAGGTCGCGGGACGACTCGGTAGTTCCGCCTTGTCAATACGGGGCTAATTATTCTCCTGATCCTTGGTTTGCTCTGATCTTAATCATAACGCGGGCTCCGCCCGCAACCGAAGAAGGGTGGCATCCGGCCATGAAACATGCGCGCACCGTGCG